>JBPBQB010000007.1:0-49027 GCA_050954545.1 Janthinobacterium lividum
TATATCTTATCTTCAATTCCCCTTGTTTGTTACCGATCCGCTGAACAATATCCCTCTGTCTTGACCACTTCGTTAAGACAGAGGGATATTTTCGTTTAGTCTGACTGCCAGCATCTAAACTGCCTGGTAAGTGTGAAAACCTAGTAAATGAACATTAAATAATTGACTATCTCATTCCGTCATGCTCATTGTATTTCACATCAATTATGTATGTGCAGCGTTAGCGAAATGCACATATATAATTATTCCCATGTAACGGGATACTCTATAATCTTCCCCCTGTCACCTTGTTTGTTACCGATCTCCTGAATAATATACCTATGTCTTGTCCGCTTCGCTAAGACATAGGTATATTTACTGTTAGCTTCCCTAAAATATCCCCTTTCCACTCGTAAAATCCAGTAATACTCTCTTAAAATCCCTGTTACTTCTTGCCGTCTCTTTCTATGAAAGCTCACTCGTTTTCCCTCCCTGGAAAATCTGCGCGAATGAGAGTAAAACGCATTGGAACAATCAACTAATCAAGACGCGGGCGGTATGTCAGACGCGGAACCCGTCAAACCGAAGCGCGGCGGCGTTCGTGCTGGTGCTGGGCGGCCCAAGAAAACCGAGATATACGCGGAAAACATCGCCGAAGCCGAGGCGCTTATTTGCAAAGAGCTTCCAAAACTGCTCGCTAAATACTTCGAGTTGGCGCAAGGTGTCACCATGAAGGGCAAAAGCGGCAGGGATGGAGCACCGACCGTATACGAGCGCCCGCCAGATGGTAAAGTCATCGCAGATCTGCTCAACCGCGTCATGGGGAAACCCGTCGAGCGTGTGGAAACCGAGAACATGGGTGAAGCAAACGAGACAACCATCATTATTCTGCCGGACAATGGCCGCAACTATAACGCGCCGACATATCCCTATGATCCAGAGAAGGACGGTTTGACCTATGGCGAAGACAACTAGACCCGGCCTTATTCTCCCCATCTCGTTACTCTGGCCGAGCGGTTGCGCTGTTTCCTGTCCGTCCTGCCTCGCTGAGTGAACCGTGGAGGAAGAAGACAAATGCCGGAACCATGTATCGAACCGAGCGCTGAACGGTCGATCCTCGATTGAACTTATCTGCCCGCATCGCGGCGACGGGATCAAGCACGAGAGCGCCCGCGCTATTGGCACGAGTGCCGGGGTTGTGTAACCATCATTAGCCCGTGTGCCATGCGTAGTCATCAATCTAATGATGGATACAGGTGTACGTTGGGATGTCTTAGACTTTAGGGGGTTCATGCGAATAAGTGGACAATCCAACGGCCCAAAATTGAGACGCACAAAAGTTCAATCGTGTTGGAGTGAACGAATATGTGGGTCAGGATGGCACTACCCGTTTGATTGAGCAAGCGAAAAAAATTGGTTAGATGAAGGGGGGGCGGGGTAGCCAGGGGGGTATGCCGCTGTGGGGGAGAGGCTTTGCAATGGAACCTATGCCCTGTGACACCGGCCAAATAGATCAGGATACGCCATTAAAGTCTACGGGGAATTACATTCATTGACAAGTTGCGTGGCCCTGGCAAGCACAATGTAGCACCCAATTTAACTTCCAAGCTCACGTCGCGAGTCAATAAACATTTCGATTTTTCTTGACAGTTCAGAGTACGCAGCCTGCTCCGCTATACGGAAGGCAACACGTTCGGTCCTTCTTGCGTCTAACCTAGAGTAGTGCTGAACCAAGCCAAGACCATAGCCGCTACTTGCTGATATGCTTCCTCCTATAGCTGAGACGACAGGGCAAAACAACTCAGGGAAGGAAAAAACGAGCTTTTCAAGTAGAAACTCCATGTCAGCATAAAGACGTGGATAAACCTCTACTAACGCATCAGGTGTAAGAATAGTTACAAGAACAGGCAGGGTATTTTGTACGAACAAATCTACGGCATCTGTAGGAGTGAGATATTCGGAAAATTGTTCGGCTTTCATTCTATCTTTAGTCATCGCATCCCACGTCTGCCGGAAGATGGCATTGGCTTCACCAGAAACATATCCTGGATCAAGCAGAAGTATTTCAACGGTTTCTACCGTCCATTTTGTAATAAGGATCGTCCCCTCTTTCGCGGTAGCGTTATCTGCGGCGCAAAGTGCTGAGAATGTTAGACATGATGTGCAATGAAGATACTCACAGACTACACGGGCGACAGCTTCTAGGTTTAGGTCTTCTCCATCCTTGCCGAATAAATTGCGTAGAGTTTCTTGAAGCCCCGCCACGATGAGGGCAGCCACCTTGTAGTCCGGGCGACCTGTTAGCTCCTGATGTATTGTTCTGGCAACCGCTTTGATTTCGGCCTCTTGCGTTGCTTGTTTTCGCTTCCACGACCAGTTCATGTTCATCCCTGTCTTTCTGCTGTTCCTATGGCTGTTGCTATGGCTGTTGCTATATGGCCGAGCCGAAAGTGGCCTTATAAGCCCATCCGCCGCCCTCTAGCTCATGTGGCACTATCTTGTCGATGATCTTCGCCAGCGCTTCATTCCGTTTGCCGTCGCTAATTGCGGAATTGTCAAGGAACTCGTTAAAATGTCTTTCCGCACATAAAAGCGCAAGTGCCTCTTTAGGCTTCCGTGCGGCAACCGTCGCTACCCTTGCCTTGACTTCATCCCGCTGTGGTTGAAGTTGCCTCAGTTGTTGAACGAATGAGTGAGTGGGTTTATCGTCCATAGCCGCTTCAAGCTGTGCTTCTACAATAGCCAGTTCCTCGGCGTCGATCGCGGCAAGTTCTTCGGAGAGCGCCTATTGTTCTCTAGGACGAAAAAAATCTGCATGGCCGTAGGCGGCTAGAACCTCGCATCTGTGTTGCCCGGAGTTTACTTCTTGTTCAAGAAGCCGAAGGATGATCCGCTCTGCTTCTGCTCCTGAAAAGCACGTCATGGAGCAAGGTTTCGCAGATGTCTGAACCTGCGAGCAGCGAAGCTGACAAGGGCTAAAAGACCAAACACCCGGCTTTAGTTGCTCACTCCGTTGTCCTTCAACACAACTCATCTTAGCCCCACATGACGGGCAGCATATCAACCCATCTAACAAGCATTTATGAGTGGCCGTGTTTTGTGGGGTAGGTTTGGCAGTTCGGGGGGTCTCTAAATCTGTAAGAGCAGCCTTGATTACGCCGAAGAAGGAAACCCAAGCAGGGTTCTGTGTCTCAAAATCTTTATTTTCCGGCGCTGGCACTGCCCAAGTACCTATGTTCTGCATTTACAATCCTTTTGCTTTTGGTGCATTAAGCGAAATAGTACTACTATTATGGCTCAAATATCTAATATATTAGATATTTGAGCCCTGCTAACTTTGCCAGAATGTTGCATCCCCTCGGAATGGATGCTAGATTTTTGCCGTACAACGGCCCGCGCCTCAGAACACCGGATCAGCGAGCAAACGGTATTGGCCCTCGCGTTGCTGAACGACGCGCTCACTTGGAGCTGACCCAAGATGGACTTTGCGGCCAAATCGCTTATGAAACAAAAGGACAATGGACGCCATCTTGGGCGGACATATCGCGCTTGGAACATGGGGCGCGGCTAGTATCGGATTTGGAAGTAGTGGTTCTTGCGGCGGTGTTGAAGTGCAGTGCTGGTTGGCTCCTGCTCGGCGAGGGTGTTGTTTTAGACCGAGAGAAGCCGGGTGGAATGGACGGTCAGAACTAAGAAGCAGGCGGCTTTAAATGCTTTGACCTTTGTAGAACGGCCTCGGCTTGTCAAGCCCTAGTGCTAAATAGGCAAAATCCTTTGCCTCTGAAACGCCTTCCAAAAGGCTTTTCCAGGTCGCAATGATAACCTCTTTGTCCACAGTGACTTGGGTTGTTTGCACCGGCGAGCCTTGATAGCCATATGTTATTGTGTACGAGAAGTCAGAAAGAAACGGCGGAATAAATTGGCAATCCATGTGAACTGGATAGACAGAAGCGGCGGGAGCCAATCTATACCGGCTGGTCGAGACAAGGCTGGTTTCGTCGTTTAAGCTAGTCGCGACTGTCCAGTCCCCTTCCGTTTTCTGGTCCCTCCGGCTTGCCTTAACTTCTATATGTGTATCATGGCCTGGTGAGGCGAGTTTTACGGTCATATACAAGTCTTTAGTCAAACCCGGCCCATAGCTCTCTAGCCCTAAAGCCAGGGTCACAGAGGCAACGTCATGGGTCATTACATGATCGTTAGGTATGCCGGCCATGAGAGGCGGTAGCTTTATCCTTGTTCCTTTCCGCTGGAACTGAGGATACAAAATAGTCACGATTAAGGATACTGCGGGCTGAGGGTGCTGGCCGAACATCCCCGCCAAGACGCCGTGGGGCGTCTTTGAGAAGTCGGAGCCGGCGCGGATGTAATAGTCGTTTGAGCCAGTGGTTTGGTGCGGCGCAAGATAGCTTTTTGGAACGTAAGTTGCCACATAGCCCTCATTGCCGCCCGTACTCGCAATGATAGGATGATGGCGAACGCCGGGATGCGGCGGGACCGTCCGGCCCGATACAGACCCCTCTAGGCGACTAGCGAAACGCTGCGGGTCTTGGATATATTTCCGCGCTTGCGGAAAATCGCCGACGTTCGCTTTATTCTTATCGTTGCAATCCACACCCCAAACAATTATCCCGCCCTCGGAGTTGCCAAAGCCAGAGATAGCTTTAGCAAGGTTGTTCAGGTCGTGGTCATGGAGCTTGCGCCCTTGTCCCTCGTCTGCCGATCTCTTGAAGTCAAGAAACAACTCCTCTGACTGACGGCTCTCAAAGAACTCTTCTACTCTGGCTTCTCCGCTGTGGATAAGTCGCTGAAACAAGTCTTCCGCTCTGCCCATTCGCCCCTCCTTACCTTATCGGCCAGCCGCCGTAGTCGTCTATGGCCTCATCTATGGCTGCCATAAGCCGGATCGTCTCGCCTTGCGCGGCCACAACGCCCTGGTAGTGCTTGATGTCGTCAAAGGTCAGCGTCCGGCCCTTACGGTCTTTGAGCCACTTCTGACAGACCTGATAGCCGCCGACTTGGAATGCCCAAACAGCGGGTGGTATGCCCTCGAAGTATTGCGCCTTGTTGATGTAAACCCGGCCCAGATCGCTTTCGGTCGGCTCGACATAGCGCACGGTCTCAACCGTATCCCTCATGCTGTCCGCCTTCGGCAAGGCAACGGGATAGGTGATGGTTGCTGGCCCCTTCATCTCCATCAGGTGCAGGCTGACAAGCTCGCTGCCGAGGGTACAGAGGGTGTGGAACAAGCCCTGCTGAGACGTGAGCGGCAGGCGCGGGAAGTCGCTTTTCAGGAACTCGGCGTAGCGGCTGCGGTAAGCCCAGCTGTGGAAGATGGCGTATAGATAATCAATTATGTCTTCCGGGCCGTAAGTCGCTTGCTGGTCGCCGTGACCCTCTGACACGAAGGTGATGCCCAACCGATTAGCTACATCTTCAAGAAATGGCTGGGAAAGGTTTAATGTCTTTGTGTCGTCTTTGGGATCACTGAACAAGCCAGAAGTAGAATTATCGGGGTGAAGATACAAGGGGAACAAGCTATTGATGTCATAAGCTGCCAGAGCTTTGTGCCCTATTAGCGAAGTTGATACACCGCAATCCCAGGCATCTTTCGTTGCACGGGTGGTAACGATACCGAGGTTATTCCCGCTCAGTATATGACGCATTACTTGGCGGCGTGGTCGGGTGACAACATCAGCAGAATAGACCACAAATCGTTTGTCATAGGGCCTGTAAATGATAGGTTGAATAACGTCAGGGGATAACTTGAACTCAGCGGCAAGAGCTTCTGTTTCCTTACGGGTAAATCCAATGGCCTTCTCATCTTGCCCTGTCACAATGCCGGGACTGAATACCGGCATGATTTCCGTCAGGAACCATCCTTGTTCGTATTCTGCTTTTAGGTCCGTGTCTTGTGGCACGAACAGGTACGTCGGTGCTTCCGGCACAAGCTCCGTCCAATGCGTTGTTGCCACATCATTTTCGAGCAGCACGTGGTACTTGTGGGCGCGAGAGCCATACAAGTCGGCATGGTGTAGCCTTGCACCCGCCTCAGCCGCGCCGGGCCGCTTGACGAAGATGCCGATAGCCACGCCCTGCTGAATGTCAAACACGTTTTCATCCTTGCCCCCATCCGGCGCAACCTCCTTCTTCTTGCTGTTGCCATGCAGGTCCAGGAGATAGATGTCATCAAACGTCGTCATCAGGCTTTGACGCATCCCTCGGAAGGTCGGGTTGTCTAAGTATCCGTGGTTCGTGATAAACGCCAAGATGCCGTACCCCGTCTGCTCGATCCGCCACTGCGCGAACCGGATAAACTTCACATAGTCGTCATTGATCCACTTCGGGTTACGCTCCCCCAGAGGCTTGCCATCAACCTCGAAGTAGCTGCCCGTTTTCGCCCCTGTCTGCGTGTCCACCCCCCGTAAAATCCCACTGATCCACTTGCCCGTGTTGGCAGAATGGCCGGAATACGGTGGGTTGCCGAGAACCACCATGACCGGCGCACCCTGCTTGACTTCATTTGCGGCGTTGGCTTCGTCCACAACCCACTGCGCGAACAAGTTGCCGGATACCTGCGCGGCTTCTTCCAGGGTGTTCGTCAGAAACACGCCTAGCCGCTCGTCGCTCTCGAAGTCATAGCCGCTCTCGGCAAGTTGCAAGCCGAGTTTTAGATGGGCCACAGCGTAAGGGGCCATCAGAAGCTCGAAGCCAAACAAGCGCGGCAGAAGATGCTCGGAAACGTAGCTGCTCCACATCCCCTTGTTGTTCGTGAACGTCCCCTCTACATGGTCAATGACCCCGTGCAGGAAGGTTCCGGTTCCTGTGGCCGGGTCGAGTATCTGAACTCGGTGAACCTCAGCGGTTCCCTTGCCGTCTGGGGCTTTCACCGTGATCTTCTCCGCGTCCGCTAAACCCTCGGACAAGCCGAAGGCAGTTTTCAGCAGATGATCTACGCTGCGAACAATGTAGGAGACGCCCGGCTCCGGTGTGTAGTAGACGCCCCGCGCCTGCCGCATCTTCGGGTCATACGCGCCCAGGAACGTCTCGTAGAAGTGAACCACCGGGTCTTCCTGCCGCGTCCGGTGGCCGAAGTCTTTGAGAATGGCTTCCATGTCGGCTCGGTCCAGCAGTTCGGCCAGATCGTCCACCACCCAAACCACGCGCTCATCCAGGTCCGGCCCAGCGATGTAGCCAAACGTCTTTCTGAGGAACGGGTTGGTTTTGGGAAGCTGGTGGGGGGCGAGGAAACGGGTGAACCTTTGGCCGGGCTTGGCTGCAACCGAGACGTTGCAGCGGGCGGCGAACAAGCCGTAGGCGATGGTCTGCGCGTACATATCGGCGAAAGCATCCGGCGTCAGATCATGCAGAAGCGTCTTGCGGAAGCCCTCGAACTGCTGGTGAAGTGTCCCGCCTTTATCTTCATCGGCAAGAGCGCGGCTGATAGTCTCGCGGACGAGCTTGGCGAGGTTTGCCATCCGCCCAGCTAGTTCTTTGGGGCTGCGGACTGTGGGAACCTCGGCGTTCAAGAACGCCTCTAAAAGCGCCTGAACTTGCGCTTCTCCCCCTGCCTCTGCCAAAAGGGGCTTCTTGCCCCCGCCGGTTCCAAGCCGGGCTGTCATCCGGCGCTGCCCGCCGACATACCAGCGGAACTCTACATAATCGGTGAGGATGAGGTTGCCGAGGCTGCCGAAGTAGCGCTTCATCTGGTCGGACTTCTCAATCTTGTCCAGCGGCTCGCCGACATCTTTGGCTTCCACATAGCCGAGCGGCGTTTCCCCGCGCGTGAGGATGTAGTCGGGCGCACCGCACTTGATCCGCTTGGGTTCGTTGGTGGCGATGATGCCGGGCGCAAGGCTTTCCAGCAGGGTTTTGAGGGCGGGCCGGTAGGTGTGTTCGGTGGCGTCCCCTTTGGCATAGGCTTGGACGAGGGACTTGAAGTAGTGGCCGAAGTGGGTCATAGATCAAGTATACAGGAGCAAGCGCCGCCCTGTCAATTACGCTCGCTCACCTGTCTTGAGCGGCTCGTGTAAACTAACCACGCGTATAGTCCTAGTCATCATAAATGATTTGGGATATTTATGCTACAATCATAAGATGCTGCAATACTCTAGGCCCTAGAACTTCTCGCAGTGAAGCCGCTCACATCGTATATCAAACCCTCACCCAAGTTTAGGCATCACCAGATGACACAACCGACCATCACTCACACTTCGTCTAGTTCTGAACGGTCAGATTCTTTCCAAACGTCTGGAATGAGTGCTATCACTTTTTCCGTTGATGCTGCATTGTTGCGAGAACTCGGCGAACGATTGGTAGGCAAGCCTTATATTGCGCTTGCGGAATTGGTAAAAAATAGCTATGATGCAGATGCCACAAGTGTAGTGATTGAGTTCGGCAACGATCAAATCAGTATATCCGACAATGGGCATGGAATGACGGTCCAAGATTTTCGGCACTTTTGGATGCGAGTTGGCTCACCACATAAACAACTACAACGTGTCTCTAAGGGTTTCAATCGCCCACTGACAGGCTCCAAAGGGGTCGGGCGGCTCGCCGTACAGTTTCTCGCTCACAGGCTCGAAATGGTGACGATCTACAAAGAGTCCACCGAAGAATTAGTAGCCAAAGTAGATTGGGATGAGACTATCATCGCGGGTGAACTGACAAAGGCGAAAGCGTTTTATACAACCAGGAAGCGCCAAACCGAGCTACTTGCACGGAGCAAGCATGGAACTAAATTTATCCTCTCAGGATTGAAACAGAAATGGGATGTTGAAGCATTCAAAGAGTTAGCCCGCGAGATTTGGCCGCTACAACCGCCCTTTAGAGGTAACACTCAAAATCCAGCGGATGAATACGACGAACAAAAAGCATTTCGTGTCGTCCTCAAAAGCTCTAACCGAGAAGAAGTTGATACCTTTGATAACCAAATGAAGGGGTTTCTCGGTCTCTATCATGCGCGTATCATTGGGAGACTGATAAAATCTAGTGGCGACGAGTCACATGGAACTCCCCTCGTCAAATTGAATCTCAATTATCGCGAAGGAGCAAATTATAGCCAAACGTATCCGCTTCAAGGCGAGCATTTAGAACAACTAACCTTTGAAATCCGTGTTTACTATCTCAATAGACGCCAGCAATTCGGCATAAGCGTTGAAGATGCACGCAATTATCTAAGAGACTTCGGTGGTGTTCATGTCTACGATGCGGGCTTCCATTTGCCATATTATGGCATTGAAACAGACTGGCTCGGTATTGAAGTAGACCATTCTCACCGAATAAAAAACTCAAAACTACTTCCCGTTGACCTCCAAGATAAAGGAAGTGAGGGAATACGTTTCCTCCCTACAAACAATAGATTATTCGGTGTTGTTCGCATCAACACTGCCAGAGAGAGGATAGCAGGAGAGGCGCGGAAAGACGAGCCAGAAGAATATCTAGCTATCCAAATGACACGCGACCGCTTAGTTGACAATAAAGCCTTTGAAACACTGCGTAAGACTGTACGCTGGGCGCTCGACTTCTACGCAGTTCAAGAGGCAAGAAGAAGTGCCGAAGCAAAGCGAATAATCCAGCCAACGGAGGTTGTTCCGAAGAGTTTTCAGCAAGTTACCACAATGTTGGAAGACTACCGGAACGATATTCCAGAGCCAGTTTTCCAAAAGTTGCATCAGCGGATCGAAGAAGCAGTAGAAGCAAGAGTTGCGGAGGCCGAAGCTGTAGCAGGGCAGGTTGGGTTGCTCGGTGCATTAGCGACGGCTGGCATATCCGCAATCGCCTACGAGCATGAGGTGAGTAAGCAGTTTCAGATCGTAGATGGAATTGCCTCTCAACTCGCTAAGATCAACGCACACGACACAAAAGCGAGTGAGCGTCTCTCTGAACTTGCAACACAACTACATTCGTGCGTCAGTAGCGCCCATGCTACTCGTGCACTTTTCTCACACTTGATGGATGAAGAAAATCGAGAGATGCGCCAGCGCTTTCGGGCACGTCCGCTAGTGAAACAAGTCGTCGAGCAGATGGGTATTTTATTGCGAGGTATCGAAGTAAATACAAGTGGCATTGACCCAGACTTGCGTTTACCAGAGGCAGGATTTGCCGAATGGAGCGCCATCCTTCAAAACGTCGTGCTTAATGCAGTCAACGCTATGCTTGATGCCCCAGCCAGATGTTTGTCTATCTCATCTAACGCCAGTGGACATGAGCGCTCGTTGCTTATGGAAGATACTGGCTCCGGTGTTCATCTGTCTTCGGCGGAAGAACTCTTCAAACCGTTCGTCAGGAAGCTCAAGCTCTCGCATGAACGCCAGTCTTTAGGTCTTGGCGGAACGGGTTTAGGACTCACCATCGTCAAAATGATTGCAAACAACATCCCTACCAACGTTGCATTCGTGAAACCCCGCCCTGGTTTCAATACTGCGTTCCAAATTTCTTGGAGGGAAACAACATGAGCAACATCTTCATATTTGATGACGAGAAAGGGGCTGCCGAAAATTGGAAGTCAGAGATCGAAGCATTACTTCCGAAGGACAGCCCGTACAAAGTATCCCTGATAGTTGACGGAGAATTCAAGGCGGCTGTGAGGGGTCTTGAAGAGCGTCGAAAAAACGCGCGAGATGGAATATCTTTCAGCGCTAGTCTAGGCTCAAATGTATTCGATGAGGCTTCTATGCTGATCGTTGATTACGATCTTTTGAGACTTTACCAGGATTTCCTCACGGGCGAAGCTGTAGCTTATCTCGCTCGTTGTTTTTCGCAATGCGGATTAATAGTAGCACTGAATCAGTATGGATCAAACAACTTCGATCTAACGCTAAAAGGGCATCCGAGGTCTTTTGCTGATCTCAACTTAGGAAGTGGGCAGATAGGCAACCCTGGTCTATGGTCTGAAAACTGGCAGGGATTTAGGCCGTGGGCATGGCCGTTATTGCCACGCGCGGAAGTTGCCATGAAGCGCAGGGTGGAAAGCCTGCAACATCATCTTGACACCCCTATTTTTAGCTACCTAGAGGTTCCCCAGGATATTGCTATGACGTTTCCCAGAAACGTCCTGGAATACCTAGACATCGGTAAAAATGGTGCTAAACGATTGGAGGAGATAACCTTCAGGGATTTTGTCGGCAAGTCTCAGAATGGATTGAGAGGCAAAGATGCTTTGTCAGAAACTAAGATCACCGATCAGGGGTCTTTAGGTGTTGAGATGATTGCTCGTATAGCTGCTGCTCGCATTGGCAAGTGGTTGGAACGATTGGTCCTTCCGGGTCAAGATCTATTAGTTGATACGCCTCATCTTGCGTCAAGATACCAAAGCTTGATAGAAGGGAATAGCATAGATGACGACATTGAGTGCTGGAATAAGTTGACATCGTTTGAGATGCCGAATATCAAGCGGGGCCAGATTGAACGATATTCTTTCCGGCAAGCCGATTGGCTTTCAAGGCCAGCTTGGTGGTGGCGTCCTTTGAGTGACGATGAAGCTATTGAAGAGGTTAGTAACCCCTGGGCTGCACGACCTTCAAGATACGTCTTTTGTGAAGATATATCGCGCTTTCTGCCGCAAAATGAATCTCAAGAATTCGTGGCTGATTTGCCCTCTCCATTCACGCGCCGCTCTGTGGCTGACCCCGACACAGTAAAAGACTCA
Source organism: Janthinobacterium lividum (assembly GCA_050954545.1). Taxonomy (GTDB): domain Bacteria; phylum Armatimonadota; class Armatimonadia; order Armatimonadales; family Capsulimonadaceae; genus JANXMY01. The sequence goes on from JBPBQB010000007.1 coordinate 11,627, forward strand.
AAGCTTGCTTCGGTGCTTCGTGCTGTTGATTACTGGCCTCAAGTTAGGTTCTCGTTGTAGTTACTATGTTCAATGAAACATCAGGTAAGGATCAAGAGACAGTCCGCGAGATCGTATCGTTCATCTCTGGGGAGCATGACACATGGCGTCAAAAGACCTCCTCCGGTCAAGAGGCGAGACGCGCCGGTGTCGGAAAGGTTCATGGCATCTATCAGAGAGTTGCTCAACATTGGCGGGCAGTCAATGAGAGAGAGCTTGAGGGGATACTGAAACAACCGATAGCAGACTTAGCCCAAACGAAAGCCTTCGTATACCTCAAGCCAGTCGAGCATGATAGCTGGATAGCTCCTATACTTTCCATCAGCTACGACTTTGAGCGAGACTTTCCCATGATGCGTCTCCGACTTTCGATGTTTGTGCTTGATGACAATGATGAATTGAAAGCAATAGGATATAGGTTCGAAACACCAGAAAGCGAAGGAGATGGCATACACAATTACTATCATGCACAGATGATTTATCGTTTCGATAAGGTAGGAAAGATTAAAGATTTACCTTGCCCAAAATGGATACCGCAGACACAGCCGGCTTTTGCCCTTGATGCAACTTCGCCATGTACCCTGTTAGCTTGTATGCTGTGTAGCGTTTACGGACGGGAATACGTTTACAAAAACATCGTTCCTATTTGCAGATCACAGCAGGAGCAACTCGGAGAGCTAGCCTTTCTAAAATCACCCCATGTGCCACAGTTTAGCTCGCCAAAAGATAATGATAATGTTGGCTCTCTCACTTCCATTCACGGTACTGTCGCATCAAATCAAGTAGGAGATACGATCTCTCACGTGCATCTATTTTTACGGAGAGACAACGACGAACACTACTGGAACGGGAGCAGTTGGGTTTTCGAGAAAAGGTACGTCGAAACTTCAATGGTGAGCCAAACCACCAACAGCATATGGAGGTACGAATGTAGCCTATTGAAGCACTCAACGCTGATGGACGGTTTATATAGCCTACGAGCCGTTGCATACGACCAGAAGCGCCGCCTCAACAGCAAAACGATCATGGTCTCTGTAGGATAGGCTAGTCGGGGTGCTCGTCCAAGTGCTGCCTTATGCTCTGTGCTATAATTTCGCCAAGACGAACGGGAACCGCGTTTCCAATATGGCGAGACAAGCTTCCCAAGCTGATCTTATCATTCGGGTCGAAAAACTCATACTCTGGTGGAAAGGTCTGGAACAAGGCAGCTTCTCTCAATGAGATAGCTCGATGCTGGTCGGGATGACCGAACCGGCCATTTCCAAGACCATTGCACTGTGTTGTCATCGTCGGCGCGGGTTCGTCCCAGGGCATACGACCATATACGCTGCCGTAGCTCTTACCTGACTCTTTCTTGTGGCACTTGAGCCTCAGTTCTTCGGGCCAATCTTTCCAACTACCACCAGCAGGGGTAGTTGCAATACGACGCTGGTTCAATGGTGAAAGGGCACTCGCCCGATGTAGCGGATCACTTTTACTTGACTGCCCAGCTTCAAGGCGCTCCAATCCTTCGATGGTTTTTCTAACGGTGAGGCGTGTCTCGAAAGTATGGGTTTCTGGAACGAGCTTGATAGGACCTAATTTGGAGGCTAGAAGCACAAGACGAACGCGAGTTTGTGGTACTCCGTAAAGTACGCAATTCACGTTTCCGTACCAAACATCATAATTTTCTTTCATCAAAGAGGACACGAAAAAATCAAACACGCCATGCTTGCTCAATTCCGGTACGTTTTCCATAGAAACGATGTCCGGCTTAGAGTGGCGTATCAATGCAGCAAATTTGTATAAGAGTTTCCACTTTCTTTCCCAATCGGAGCCATTGGTATAGGGAGAAAATGGTTGACATGGAGCGCAGCCTACGAGAATCTTGGTGTCACCAATGGGATAAAGTGCAGACAGTTGTTTACCAGTCAACGTAGAGATGCTCAGTTCATGGAACTTCGCGCCTGGATTATTTCTCTCGTAGCCATATCTGCATGACGCATCTATATCAACACCAGCGACGACATTGAACTTTTCTCTTACCAAGCCATGAGTCAATCCACCGACCCCACAGAATAAATCAACGATGGAAACGCTTCTCGCCATAGTTTAGTTGCTACTCCGGTTATATTTGCAATCATCACGAACACAACATTGTTCACAACATGGTTCTTTAGGACGACACACAGAGCGTCCATGAACGATACAATCAACGTGGAAGGCATATCTAAATTGCGGAGGAACTAAGGCTTCGAGTTCTTCGTGGCTTTGGTTGGCCTGCTTTTTCGATGTCCATCCCAATCGCTTGCTGACCCGGTATACGTGACTGTCCACCGGCAAAACTTCGGCATCCAGTGTGTACATCATTACACACTTAGCAACTTTGTCGGAAACACCAGGCAAAGACGTTAGATATGAATGCACCTCAGCCTCTGGCTTTCCTTGAAGCGAATTAAGATCGCAATGACCAAAATCTTGTTTGATCTTTCGTAATGCAGCTTCTATCTGAACAGACTTTTTCACTGAAAGGCCAGCAGGCATGAGAAGGGTTTGAAGTTCGGCTCGTGGCGCACTCAGGATGTCTTCCCAGGAGCAATAGCGCTTCCTTAAGTTAGCGTATACCCTCTGCGTTATTACTGGGGATGTTCGATTAGAAATGATGATATAGATAAAGTCGTCTATGGATCGTTCGGGGTTTCCTAAACGTGGGCGGTCATATTTCTGCTCCAACGTCTTGCAAACTCGCTCCACGATTTTCGTTCTTACTGCTTCCGGCTCTAGCCAAATTGATCCAATCCAGTCTTTGACTTCTTCAACGACTAGCGGGGTCAATGCCACATCATCTTGCTCAACTCCGCGCAGGTTATTTTCAATCAAAGGTGAATTTGTGTCCATGCTGTGTAACTAAACGTATATGAACGTGCGTCAAGGGATTATACTCGATTATGAAGAGATTTTCTAGGATCGGTGCCTCGAATCAACTGCGGGCAGATGATCTTACATAGGCTACTTCTGTTCGGCTAAGATAGCATACTCCTCAGTCGTCATTATATGGCTTACTTCTTCGGCAGAACGAAACAAACCATGCCGGATGCCGCAAACCACCACAGAAACTTGTAACACTATGTAGGAAGCCGCATTTGTGTTAGGCCGTGTATGAAATGCCGAGGTTTCTAGGCCATCCTGTGCCATAAGTGCGTACAAATTTGCGATGAAAGGGTATAGAGCACGGAGTGGCAATACCGAGACACATTTGGTCGCCGCGAACACCGGTGACGGTAATTCCGATTGGTGGTTCAAGCGAGGCAGGATTTCCAAGAGTAATTCTGTGGTTGAGTCGGCGGGTGAGAACAAGCATAATATAGCCTATCCCAGAGTTAATACTGTATTCTACTGCACAAATCATGCCAAGCAACAAGAAGGAAATCAGTCCACAACGTCTAAATGGAAAATCAGCATGACAGGAAGAACAGATGAAGAAATTAGAAGATACGCTCGTGCCAAGAAACTGGGAAAACTCTCAGAGGTGTTGGAGCAAACAAAAACCCGCCGACGAATGGGGAAGCGCAGAGCAGATTGACACTCATGGAGGCTAATTATGGGCAAGCAAGAAAAGGAGCGGAAGAGGGCAGGACAACAGGCGCGTTCATCCAGCGCTCTTGATACCGATAGTATTCGGAGTAAGCCGAAAGCGAAATTTGGCGAAGCATTTGAGCCGAGACAAATCTCTTGGTCTAGTTGTGACGATATTGGTATAGTGTTACAGAAAATTGGGGTCAAGCCTATCGTACCAGGGTTCTATGACCAGCCTGCCTTCCTCCAGGTAGAGCGTTCTAATCCACATATGTTAGAATTGTACGCCGATTATGTTGAGTGCCAAACTTATTCGCTCGAATATTTGGAGCGGGCTGGTTTAATGATTCATAAAGCAGCAGATTATCTATACACGGAATTAGTGGTTGATGGACGATTAGGGGCGTGTATAGATGCCTCCTTGACGCTCTCTAGGTTTTTAGAGCGGCTAGGAATTTGGAATTATGTAGTGAAGGGCGCACTGACATATCTTTTTCCAGACGAACTCAAAATACCGAAGAGGTCAATAGCACCACTTATGCTATCGGATAACCCAGCTAATACAGGCCATGTCTGGGTTGTTGCACCTCCTTTCAAGGTTGTTGATGTCACTGCAAGTCGTCAATCGTTAGGTGAGAAACTAGCACAACAAGAATTAGATGGATATGTGGTTGCCTACAATGGGCAAAAAGCTACCGCTGATGTGGATGACCTTGCAGATAGAGATTATCAAGAACTTTTCGTTCACCAAAATAAACGGCTTCCAATACTCCTAGACCTTTATGCTCAAAACCCTACCTTGAAGGCCAATATTGAGAAATACGGTTCCCTCAGCGTTCCACTGGGACGGGTAGGACTTAAATACATAGCCACAGCGATTACCGCTCCCAATGCACCTCTTGAGGATATGGAAAACCTTTCTCTATCCGGTCGCTTTCCGCGTCAGCTCTTCGAGGAGTTCATTGCTGCTGCCTGATGCCAACTATACAAACACGAAGCTATAATCGGGAACAATTTACCTTGTAAAAACAGTAACAATCACAAAAGTTATTGTCCAGAGCAGAAGAGGGAAGTTGATTGAAACTGTAGTTTTCGCGGTGGTATGGTTTTTTTGTTTTAAGCCGGCGGGACGCAAAATAGTTGCTGGCCTACTCGCACGTTGTCAACTAAGTTACTACACAGGCATTAGACTGTTGGAGCGGTGCGATGACCGACCAACAAGCATTTTGCGAGGGATGCCATTCTGGAAAATTACTGTTGCTTTATCGGTATTGGCATTTGTACCAATTTGTCATGCCAGGCTGATAGTTTGTGCGAGTTTTGACGGCAACGATCCACTTACTAAACTTCTGTTGATGTTCGGGACAGGCGCGATTGTTTATTTTGTCGCTGGCACGGCATGGACATTAGAAGCTATTTATTATAGTCGTTGGATGATAGTCCAGCGCGGCATTAGTCAATGCTAGTAGCTTTAACATCCTAGTTGTTGTGCTGCCCCGACTTCAAGAAATCAAGAGCCTGAGCTAAAGCGTCATGGGGCGGTGGGTTCGTCCGGCTGTTTACTAACACACAATGGTATCTGCATCAAAAGCTATATGGTAAGAACGTAGCTGACTTGCCAAAGAACGCGGATGGGGTGAGCCTTGCAGTAAATTGTGAAGGTCAATAATTTGGGTCTAAACGCTGTTAAGCGGAAGCAGGATCACACGTTGGCAATTTCAGCAACAGTTTCCGTTCAAGATTTGTTAGGATGCACACGTCCTATACTTTTTGAGAATAACGACGACATTTATTCGTATTGGCTTGGAGCAACTTGCTTTATTGTTGAGTATATGTCGTTCGCTTTCGTTGTTACTGCGAACCATTGCTTTAGAAGTCATGGAGAAGAAACATCTCCTGAAAGTATCTTGATTCAACAAGTTCCAGGAGGGAGTACCTTTTTGCCGCTCTCCACCATTCATAACTATTACGAGAGTATGGCTAATGATGCAGAGGTTATTGATATAGCTATTGCCCGAATAGCAACTGAGAAACTAACAGCCGAGGAGCGTGAGAAACTACGCGGCTTTAGAATTGAATCGTTAATTAACTCATACCGATTTGTTAATCCTAACGCAACTTTTATATTTCGTGGCTATCCGTATCAAATCAACAGCATTGAAGTAGATATTAATGGGGCTATTTCATACAATGAGAACTACGAGATGCACGTTGACAAGAAGGACCTAAAATCAGTCATCCGAAGGCAAGCCTTTTCAGGGGACGGTTCGTATGTTTCCCGGTCAACTATTCTATTAAGCCACAAAATCAGATTTGGTGGTCAGCCTCTTCCTGTAGACAAAGTAAATGGATTGAGCGGTTCACCTGTCTTTCAATTAGAAGCAGTCGGAGAAAATCAGCGTGCCAGCTTGGCAGGAATTATTACCAACGCAAACTCTGAGGTAGCGCATTTTCTTGACGCAATTACTTTGTTCAAGCTACTGAATGAAGTTGTTTCAGCTTCGTTGTAACTAAAACTGCTACTTTTTTAATGTCGTTTCTATTTTGAGCGTCAGTTTCTCATCACCTGACCGTTGACAAACAACTCTTTAAGGTATTGTCCTGGACCCACGAACGTTACATTAAGGAAGCCAGCTTGAAACACTGCACCCATAACGGCAGTACATTCTCCTTCCGGCGTCGTTTAGTTGGTAGACAATAAACAGCTTTGTGTGGCCTCTCAGGAAGTACAGAGCTTCACCAGATTCAACCTTACGCGGTCTCCCGCACAAATGCTTTCTGATGCTGAAAACAATAGATTGCTCCGCCAAATCGTTCTAAATGGGCCATGCAGTATTGTTGCACTTTCTCTGAGACCTGAACCCCACAAGTCGTGCAAATAGGAACGACGCTCGTAGGAGGATGCGGAAAGGAGAGCTGAGACAGGGCAGGTTGAGGCGCGGAAGGCTGCGGGGCTGGCATTATAGCCTCGGCCTCATCTTTAACCCGCAAAAGAGTTTCTACCAGGCGGTTCCGATCCCATAAAGCAACGCGGTTTGCCCGTGCCAACTCAACTGCCGCCCGTGTATAGGTGCTGTTAGTCACAACCATTGCTTCCGTACAGTCGTACATCCCTTTGGCGGCTACGGCCTCCTGAACCGCTTTGATGCCGACGGCCTTTGTGTAGCGTTTGGCCTGAATGACCGTCTTTACTCCGTCCTTGCGCGTGATGAGGTCTGCCCCGTAATCCCCAACGTAACGGGTGCGCTCCACCTTGTAGCCGAGCTTGCTGAACAGCACTTCAAGATACTGCTCAAACGCCTTGCCATCCATCGTGTCAATATCGGCTATGCCTGACGCGGCAAGGCGCTTCTTTCGCAGGTATGCAATAAACCAGGGCAGGCCATACCTGAAAGCCAATGCAAAAACGATCAACCAGATCAATCCATGAAAATCCACTAACATCTTCTTCTCCAATCACTAAAGCGACAATTTAACGAGATTACTTCTGGAAGTAACCCCTCTTTGCTAGAGAGCAGGACGACGGCTAAAGATATGCTATGCCATATTCAAGTATGGAATAATGTTTGTGGGATAACTTTAATGACTAGCTGCCGCCATCACAGTTAGTATAGCATGAGGCAACCAAAGTTGAATCGAACTGGACCATCTTTAAGGTTCCCAAAAAGGGAGAACAATATGGCTTTTGGACAAAATGACACGTTTTTAAAGCGATATATGGTAGGCAACATTTCTACGGCAAAAGACAAGAGGACACTAAATCTGATCTCTTTTGCTGGTCAACTCATCTTCAACGCCTGCGTAATTTTGTTACTTTACTGGATTTACAAAAAGGTCAGTTCATCAGATGCGGTTGCCGTCTGCGTCTTCGGTATCTTCATCTGCGGCACTATTCTGTATAGCCTCCGTTCCAAAGCGCGGCTATGGTATGGATTGCTGGAAGTAGTTTCGGCACTTTTCATTGGGTGGTTTACGCTCACTCGTTCAATCCATTTTAGGCATATCAAGTTTTCTCAGTTTGCCGAGTCTCCCAACAGCCTTGCAACCATGTTGGGCTTGGTCTCCTCGGTTTACATAGTGGTTAGAGGCTTAGACAATGTAGCCGAAGGAATAAAACGAAACAAAGAAGCGCGTTGGATTGATGCAACAGAAGAACCTTGAAGGCAACTATGGTAGTAGAAGGTGTGAAGCCGAGAGGCCGCACTATGAACAAAAGCCTAGCTCTCCAAAGTTGGGAGCTAGGCTTCTTTAGGCCGGGCTTATCACGATTACCCTTCGGGTAAACCAATGACCTCAAAGGTACATCTACCGTCCCTGACTTTGCATAATACTCTACACAGCGTCAAGACCTTAAAGATCGCCGCGTAGCCTTCGCCGGATCACAGGCTTTTCCAAATAGACTTTTCGACAACGCGCCCCATAAGGGCGCGTTTTTCTTTCGTGATACTGACTGGTGTGACGTGCAACCTGTTTTAAAAGATTGGGGAGCCATCAAATGAAGCGGCATCCCGTGGTCTGAGTATAGCTAATGATTTTCGGCGGCAGGCGGGTAGAATGATGGGATGAAGCTGTGTCTACTATCGGCGTTTTTGGTGCTGCTTGCGCTGCCTGCTTCGGCACAGGAGCGAACTATGCCAGAGGCGGCAGTACCACTCCAAGCCTCGCTGCAAATGGAGCCGCAGGAACGGCAGTTTTTTGAGTTGGGAATGACCCTCTCGCGCGGTGCATTTGCCTACGCGGAGCTGGCGAAACAGGCGGCGGTCGTGGCGAAGACGCGCAGCAAGATCGCACAGGTGGGGCAGCTTGGCCGACTCGATCCGATGGCAGGGCGCAATCGAATTGATGCCCATATGCAGATCAGCCGGGCGGAGGCGCTGATGCGTCAGCTCAGCGCTCCCGACTCGGCGCTGGCACCAGTGACGGCAGCCGGGCTGCGCCTCGCGGGGCCGATTCCCATTTCAGATGATGCCCGGCCACTGGCGCTATTTAACCGGGCAGCGGCCCGGACGGTTTCCTCGCTGAGTGAGTTCGAGACGCTTTCTTCTCTGCCCGAGGACCCCGCAGTCCGCGACTGGCTTAACACGCCGCTGCTGGCCCGGTCGGCTCAGGTCTGGTATGGGGAAGGGGAGATCGCGGGGCTGTCCCAGATCGCGGCGTCCTATCAGATGCCGGACCTCCTGCCTCCGACCGAGCAGATCGCGACAGACCTGCGCGGCCTCCGGGACTGGCTGTCCCTGCGCCTGCCGGATGCACCGTCGGCAGAGCAAAGTACACTGAGAAAAGATTTGAACTCGTTTCTGGAAGAGACTTCCGTGGCAGCCCGGCCCGGTGTCAAGTCCCGAAAGCTCCTAACCCCCCCTCAGCTTCAGGCCCTCGGCAGCATCAGTCGTCAGCTTCAATCGCAAGTGCTTGGCAGCCCCGCCGCCGAAACCGCCGCCCGCCTCTGAAAGTTCAACTCACGAAACGGAATAAATCGCACGCCTGCTATGCTGCCCTCCCGGAAGGTTTTTTGTCAGCCGGTGACGAATTGGTTAGAGTTCGCCTTCTGAACGAAAAGCGAACCAGAATACAGACAGTATTGGGTGGACTGTTTTGAGGAGGTTGATGTTATGCAAACCGCAGAACGGCTGGGGATGCTCGGCGCACTGGCGACGGCAGTGACAGTGCCTTTCGCCCTGTGTGCCCGTCGCAAAGCCAGACAGGAGATGGAGCGCGAGGAGACGACCCGCCTTTGCGCCTCCCGCCTTTCTACACTGGGAGATGCCCTCCATGCCTATCGACAAGACCATGGCGGGGAGTTACCGCGCAAATTTATCTGCCCGCCGAACAGCCTTCGGTTGGTCGGGCGCGGATGGTCGGCGGACTGGAATGAGGCATCGCTTTCCGATTACATCACAGACTTAGACGTTTACTCGTGCCCATGCGGAGGGGCCTACTTTGACCGTGTTCCCCTGCTTCTGCGCGACGGGCCCCAGCAACTGATGCGACCTGAGCCGCAGTCCGTGGTGCTGTACTGCCGCCATCATGCCAAATGGGGAGGCAATGACCGCTGGGGCGAGTTCCTTGTGCTGCGCCTGGATGGTTCCGTCGAGCGTATCCCCGCATCCGAGGCGGAGTTCTGGCGATATGCAGATGGACGATGGTACGCGCCCGACGAGGAGCCATCTGAGGGGGCACATATCTTCACGGTATTCCCTGGCGAACCGTGGCCGCCCCATTTAGCATCCGTCTGCGACCGCCCCTGGTGGCCTGGCGACGGTGAAATAAACTCCTAACGGTGTGAAGCATACCGAGACAGACCTGGGATAAAAGCACTAATTCGCCTTTTGAACGGAGAGCGAATCAGGGTAGGTGCTCTGATGTGAAAGGATGTACCAGTGAAGCCTTGTTGTGAATCGATGGCCGCGCATGTTGACTCCACAGCACTGCGCGGATTTTCCGTTCATCTGCCAAAAGAGGGCGATAGCGGGAATACACGAATTATTGTCAATAAATTGGATCGACTGGATGACATGTTGCCGTACATTCAGTTTCGAGCCTTTGATGACGCTGACGAAGGCAAGGTGGAGGTTGCGTCCGAAGCTGGAGTAGTGGTATCCATTAGTGGGCAGATTGGATTTCGGTTTTGCCCTTGGTGTGGCCGTCGTCTGATCACCGTTCACGCACCGCTGCGTCGCTGGTTCGGGCGGACTAATGGCTAGTTCGCCTTTCCCAAAAAAAGCGAGCTAGCCCCGATTTTTTTCCGTTCTGCCCCAATCTCCCGATGAGATTCTGCATCTGCGCCCGCCTGCCACCCAACTTCGCTCCAGGAGAACGGAAAGCGAACCAGATAAGAGCCTTAGCGTGCGACTTATTCCGCTTCGTGAACAGACCCCTCACTTCACGAAACGGAATCTAAAGCACGGTCAGACCAAACCTGACGCTGCGATTCTCGAAACTCAGTCTAGTAAGCCAAGACCAGGCAGCTGCAGTGTTCTGGGAAACCGGGGAGGTCACGCCTTCGGGGCAAGGGAAACGCGGACGTTGTGCCCGGCGTGGCTCGACCAGTTCTTGAGCGTGAAGACCAAGTCCTTCGGGGTGGTGCCGGGCGGCACGGCGAATAGCAGGGTCAGGTCCTCACCCGAACCCGGCAGCATGTCCTTTGTGACCCAGTTGCCTTTTGACAGCATGTCGTAGGCGATGGGCGGGTAGGAGTTTTCTTTGTCGTCGGTCAGGGCGGTCTTAGGGTCGTCGAGGTAGCCGTCGAGCTGTTCCGTCCGTTTCTGGCCGTTCTTGACGTGACACTTGACGCTGAAGAACGTGTAGCCCGTCTTAGGCGTGAATATGTGCGTGTTGGGGTCCAGTTCGGCGGTGTCGTGATACTTGGCGAAGTCCTGTTCGCTCGACGGCACGGTGAGCGTGTAGGTGGAGACAGGGGCGAGGGAGAGCACCTGAAAACGCCAGTGGCCGTCGAAGAGCACGTCGCCGATTTTGCCGCTCAGTCCCTGGACCTGGTTGGCACCGCCGGCCGGTGTGGCGGGGTGCGGTTTGGCGGTCTTGGCAAGGCACGGCGCGGCGGCGAAGAGGCTGGCGGCCATCACAAGGGCGAATTTGAAGGCGGTCTGTGGCATGAGGTGCTCCTTTTTGTCCGAGCCCAGTTTGACAATCTGGGGGTTGATTCCACGTCTTCCGCCGCGATTCCTGCCATCTTTGTCCTTTAAGGGACCGGACTGTCCTCGGGATCATCTTCCGTGAACAGACCTCTTTAACCCCGCATATCCATTCCGCCATCGACTGTCAGCGTGGTTCCGGTAATGAATGAGGCCAAATCACTCAGCAGAAAACAAGTCGCGCCTGCGACATCATCAGGGAGGCCGATGCGGCCTAGCGGGAAGTTGGCGGCGACTTCTGCCCGGCCCAGAGCATCCAGGCTGGGTGCGGCCATATCTGTGTCGGTCCAGGCGGGGGCGATGCAGTTGACACGGATTCTGTCAGATGCCAGCTCTTTTGCCATCGAACGCATGAACATGATCTGTGCGCCTTTGGAGGTCGCATACGCCGAATACTCAGCACTGCCGCGCTGACCTGCCGTGCTGGTATAGATGACCACGCTTCCGCCCCGACCACTCCCCCGCAGATGACGTGCCCCGGCCCGAACAGCCAGAAACGTGCCCCGGACATTGATCGCCATGGTCCGATCCCAGAAATCGACTGTCATATCAGGGAGATAAGCGCCTTCGAAAACGCCTGCCGAAACGACAAGGCCCGTCAGCGGTCCTAAACGAGTGACGGCAGCCTGTAAAGCCGTGTCCAATGCTCCATCTTCGGCGATCTCGGCTTGAACGGCGAACGCTCTGCCTCCCGAGGCTTCGATCTCCGAGACCACTTTGTCGGCAGCATCTCGGCGGGATTGGTACGTGACGGACACGGCGGCTCCTGCCGAAGCCGCCATGTGTGCCGCTGCCGCGCCGATACCCCGGCTGCCGCCAACGATGAAGATATGGCCGCCTGTAAGGTCCAGTAGGTTAGCCATAGGTCTAACCGTAGCTCGATTCGGGATGTTTGCCCAGAAGGCGCTGCTGCCGCTCATTGGCGACCGCGAGTATCTCGGGGTTGTACTGCCAGGGCCAGGGCGAGAATTTCTGACTCACAAACCGATGCGAGTAATGCACCTGCAGGAGATACCGAATAGCATCAGACGTGTTCTTGCTGCCGGAATGCCAGATCTCGCTGCGGAAGAACAGGACGTCTCCGGCCTTGACCAGCACCGGCTCCATGGCCCGGCCATGCCAGGTCGGATTGGGGCCGTCGTCCCCAGTGAGTGCCCGGCCCGATTTATGGCTGCCTGGAATGACATAGGTTGGGCAGTAAGCCTCGGTCGGGATGTTGTTCAGGTAGTAGTGAGCCGTACAGACAAGAATCGGAAGCTCGAAGCTCGGATCGTCGAAGTTCGACTCGGGCACAGTGAGCCAGACCTGATCCGTATGTGCATGGGTGCCATCGTAGCCGGGATGGGAGCGCCAGGCCGTCTCGCCGATAAGATGGCACTGGCTGCCCATGGTGGCGTCGGCGAGATCGACGATGCCGGGGCGGTCGATCTGATCCAAAAAGATGCGCTCCCGGTTGAAGACGCATTTGTAATGCTCCTGCAATGGCGTCTTCTTATCGAAGCCGAACGGCTCCAATCGGTCCACTGACTCACGCAGGCGAGCGCATTCGTCTTCGGAGAGAACGCCGGGGACAAGCGCAAAGCCGTCTTCATGCATGGCCTCGGTCATCTCCGCGACTTGGTCAAGTGTGAATGTCTTTTGCAGATAGGTGAACGTTTCAAGTGTTGCGGGCATAGTATTTCAATCTTTCCAGGGACAGGTGAATTCGTAGCTTCCCGAGGCGAGCGCTTCAACCGTACCGTCCGGCAGCGTCGCTGTGGCAGTCGTATTGGCCGGGACAGAAACGGACCAGTGGAACGTGCCGCCGTCGAGTTTCCAGGCGCTTTCGATCCGGCCTCGGATAGACTCGAACGAAGCGTTCACGGACGTCAATCGGTGGTTTGGGCGGGGCTGCAGCAGCAGATGCGCGAAGCCGGGCTGGTCAGGGTCGGTATCGATGCCCGCAACATACCGCTGAAGCCACTCGCCGACCGAGCCGAGCGAGTAGTGGTTGAACGAGTTCATGCCGACATCTTGAAAGCCTTTTTCTTCCGTCCAGCCGTCCCACCGCTCCCAGATCGTGGTCGCGCCCTGCTGGATCGAGTAGCCCCAGCTTGGGAACGTCGTGTTCAGCAGCAGTTTGTAGGCGACATCCGCATAGCCTGCCTCGGTCAGCGCGGGACACAAGTAGCCGACACCGACAAACCCGGTGGACAGATGCCAGTTTTTGGCTTCGATATTGCTGACCAGATGCTGGGCGGCCTGGGGGCGCAGAGCCTCCGGCAGAAGCTTGAAGTAGAGGGCCAGGACATACGCGGTCTGGGTATCGCTTGTGACTCTGCCATCTTCGGTAACATAGGCTGTGTTGAATGCCGCTTTGATGTCGTCGAAGATCTTGGTGAACCGGGCGGCATCTTCGGCATGGCCTAAAACTTCAGCCATCTTGGCCAGCAGGGACGTGTCATAAGCAAAGTAGGCGGTCGCCAGAACATTTTTGTCCGTATCGGCGTCAATCGAAAGCCAGTCGCCGAAGTCGTTGCAGCGCCGGTTGAGCCAGAGATGATCCGGATTGTTAGCGTCTAAAAAGTCGACCCACCGAGCCATCGCCGCGTAGTGCGTCTCTAAAAGCCGCGTGTCACCGTACATCTGATAGATGGTCCACGGGACGATTACCCCGGCATCTGCCCAGGCAGGGGCACCATCGGCGAAGTCCACAAGGCGCGGGGAGACATCGGAAAATGCGCCTTCCCCCGACTGTCCCTCGACAACATCGAACATCCATTTCTCGAAGAACGCGGCGACATCCCGGCTGCCTGCTGCCGTGCGGACAAATATCTGGGCGTCGCCCATCCATCCAAGCCGCTCGTCGCGCTGCGGGCAGTCTGTCGGGATACTGAGAAAGTTTCCGCGCTGGCCCCAGTCGATGTTGCTGACAAGCTGATTGACCATCGGCTCGGAGCATTCAAACGTGCCGGTGCGCGGCATTTCTGAGTGCAGAACACATCCCGTGATCGAGTCTAAGCTAGGCTCGCCGGGGTAGCCCGTGACTTCGACATAACGGAAGCCATGAAACGTGAAATGCGGCTCGTAGGTCTCAGCGCCGCTGCCGCTGAGAATATACGTATCGGTCGCTTTGGCCCCGCGCAGGTTGTCGACATAAAGCGATCCGTCCCGTTCGAGCACTTCGCCGAAACGCAGGCTGACAATTGTTCCGGCTGGCCCCTCCACTTTCAGACGTGCCCAGCCGACCATGTTCTGCCCGATGTCGAACAGATATGTCCCGGCAAGCGGCTGAGTGATCGCCTTCGGTGTCAGCTCTTCGGTCAGACGTACCGGCAGATCGATCTGCGCCACGCGCTGGATCGACAAGTCGTGGGCGGCTTCGACCTGGACTGATCTCCATCCGGCGTCATCAAAACCGATTGCCGACCAGCCTGGCATCTCTTGGCGGGCGTCATAAGTCTCGCCCATCAGCATATCCGAAAAGCGGATCGGGCCAGTCTCTCCAAGCCACTCGCTGTCTGTCTCGATTGTCTCTGTGCTGCCGTCGGCATATTCCAGCGCGATCTGAGCCAAAAGCTCGGGACGGCTGCCGTAATGATCGCGCTTTTGGTCAAATCCGATATAGCCGGCGTACCAGCCGTCACCTAGGAGCGCCCCAAGTGCATTGTCCCCGCTGTGAATTAGAGTCGTTATGTCATAAGTCTGATACTGGATGCGCTTCTTATAATCGGTCCACCCCGGCGCAAAGTGGTCCTCGCTGACCCGCTGCCCGTTCAGATGCAGAGTGTAGCATCCACGGGCAGTAGCAAAGGCTGTCGCACGAGCAATCGGTTTTGAGACATGAAACGTCCGGCGCAGATACGAGGGCGGAAGTAGATCCGTTTGGGGGCGGGTTCCCGGCAGGCTGATCCAGTGAGCGGTCCAATCGGACTCCGATAACAGGCCCATCTGCCAGAATGCCGGTTCGCTCCATTCGGTAGGCTGATCGTTCTCGTCCCAAACTTTCACTTTCCAACCCACCCGCTGGCCTGAGCAAAGCGCCATACCTGCGTATTCGATCTGTGTCGTCTCGGATGAAGTGACTTTGCCGCTGTCCCATAACTCGCCTTCATTAACCCATATCTGATAGGCAGTTTGGCGTGCTCCGCGCTCTCCAGGCGCTTCGAGGGTCCAGAAGAGGCGCGGCGTGAGCGTGTCGATGCCCAGCGGATTGGTCTTGTACTCACAGCGCAGCGAGACAGGGGTTAACGAGGTCATAAAGTAAGTTCTCCAATCAGGACATCATTGCAGGCGAAATCTCAGTGTAGATTAGGCATCTAGATTGAAAATCCCTCTCTTGGCACCAGGAACTCAGGCAACGGATTGAATTTTGCCATTTTCCATCACTGTCGGGAAATGGTCGCCGGTCAGCGGTTCACCGGGCTGGACATGGATATGCTGCTCCACCATGTGGCTCGCTCCGGGCTGCGGCTCATAACGGACCCATCCGGGCATATAGTGAACGGCAATGGCAGGACGGGGATTATCGGAGTGGTTCGCCGGTGCGCCGTGCCAGGTGCGGCAATGGTGGAAGACAACGCCCCCGGCAGACACTTCGCAGGGGACGATCTCGACCGTCTCGCCGTCGGGGACAAAGGCCGGGTCATAAGACGGCGTATAATCTGCGTTGATGCCGATCGTTCCCTTGGCATACTGACCCCACAGGTGGCTGCGGGCGACCATGCTCATCGCACCGTTCTCGACTGTCGCGTCTTCCAGCGCGACCCAGGCGCTGACCAGATCGGCAGGCTGGATGATCGGCCAGTAAGGATGGTCCTGGTGCCAGATCGTCGGCCCGCCGATATGCTCCGGCTTGAGCTGCATCTGGTCGTGCCACACTCGAACCGTGTCGGTTCCCATGAGCTGCGCGATCATCGGAACAATCACGTCATTTGACAGGTGCGCGGCAAAGGCCGGTTCCGCTTCCCAGACATTGACTACCTGAGCCACCACCGAAGTGTCACTCCCGCCGATGTTCTGCACTGCCTGCGGCGACGCCGTACTGCTGCCGTCCAGCACCCTCGCCAGCGACTCGCGGAGGGTAGTAAGCTGTTCGTCGGTCAGCACCCGCCCATAGTTCAGAAAGCCATTCTCTCGAAAAAACTCAACCTGTTCATCAGTCAGCATAACTTGCGTCCCCAATCTGCTACACCGTTTCTCAATAATTCAGTGTATCAGAACAGGCGCAGCCATGTCTAGGAGAGTTCCGGTGTCTTCTTGCACGGTTCCGGTGAATGCAGGAAGTTCAGTATGAGGGGCGTGGGTATTGCCACAGAACGAGCACCACGGAATAAATTCCGAGGCTCCGAAATGCCCAGTGTCGCGGCGACACAAGAATCTGAATGCTTCTTGTCTTGCGTCCCTTGGACGCTGGGCTTTTGTCAGCCTCGGAATTTATTCCGTGGCGCTTTCCATGTGTGTCACTCGCTTAAAACACTTCGTCTTCGCCGATTACGGGGTTCTCCAGTGTGCCGATCTCAGGGATACGCACTTCCACCAGATCACCAGGATGCAAAGGGCCGACACCGGGCGGCGTGCCGGTCGCGATGACATCGCCGGGAACGAGAGCGATGTGCTGGGAGAGATAGGCGATCAGAAACGGGATCGAGAAGATCATCTCGGACGTGTTGGTCTGCTGCTTGACCTCACCATTGACGGTCAGGGTCAATTCTAAGTTCTGCGGATTGGGAATCTCGTCAGGCGTCACGATGCAGGGACCAAGCGGCCCAAACGTATCATAGCTTTTCGACAGGAACCAGGGCAGACTCTTCGCGATAGCCCGTTTCTGGACATCACGCGCCGTCACATCGTTGATCAGCGTGTAGCCCGCGACATGGGACAGCGCTTCGGCTTCGGAGATGTTCCGGCCTCCCGTGCCGATCACGACGGCAAGCTCTCCTTCGAAGTCCACGCGCCCGACATTCGGCGGCAGGACAATCGGCTGGCCCGAAGCGATGACACTGGTGGAGGCTTTCTGGAACACGATCGGCTCGTCAGGAACCTCGCTGCCCAGCTCTTTTGCGTGTTCGCTGTAGTTGCGCCCAATGGCGAGAATGCGGTGTGGCGCTGGCAGGGGAGCCATTTGCACTGTCCCGG
Source organism: Janthinobacterium lividum (assembly GCA_050954545.1). GTDB lineage: Bacteria > Armatimonadota > Armatimonadia > Armatimonadales > Capsulimonadaceae > JANXMY01. The sequence goes on from JBPBQB010000007.1 coordinate 28,987, forward strand.
CTTCCTGCCAGAGCTTGTCCAGCACCCGCGCCTTTTCCAGATCGCGCAGAGCGCTGACATAGCCCGGCAGACGCGCCATGATCGCGTTCAGATCACTGGGCACAGACAGGCCTTTTGGGGCCAGTGCTTCGGCCACTGCGACTGCCCGGGCCAGCGGCAAAACCTTTCCCGACCGAAAGATACCCGGCAGGATCGGCTCCTGCGGATCGTCAAATTCTTTATAGCAAACAAACTTCACTGTGTATTCTCCTCATTATCGGCCCGAAAACCCATGCGCCGCCTTGGCGCTTCTACTGCCGGCGGCTCTTCCAACATCTGCCGGATCGCCTCGAAGACAACCGCAAACTGCCGATCATATTTCTCTTCCAGCGTCAAGATACGCCGCGCTAGATCGCTGTCCTGCGTCAGCAGTCCCTGCAGACTGACAAACGCCCGCATGATCGCGATATTGACCTGTACGGCCCGGTCGCTCCGCAGCACACTCGACAGCATTGCAACACCCTGCTCCGTGAAAACATAAGGCAGAGTGCGACGACCGCCCCAACTTGAGGTTCCAATTTGGTACCTCAAGGTTTTTGCCGTTACTTATCATACCAGACTAAGTAGCGCTGCGCGAGTTCTTTGATCGTCGCATAGGGTGCTTCGGCGCAGCGCTCGCCGCGAAACAGAAATGTGGGGACATGGGTGACATCGGCAGCGTAGGCGTCGTCGTCGAAGCGGACGATCTGATGGTGATAGGCTTTTGAGGAGACCGCCGCTAAAAACGCATCTGTGCCTAAACCAGCTTTCTCCGCTATCTGTCCCAAAACGCTCAAATCGCTGATGTCTTCGGAACGCTCCCAGAAGGCGCGGTAGACTGCTTCATTGTAGGCGTCAAAAAGCTCCGGGGCTTTGTCCTGGACATAGGCCGCGCCTTCCAGTGCGTAATGGGTGCGGACAATGCCGATAGTCCGGCCTTCCGGCACAGGAGCGCTTTCCGCATCGGCAAACAGCTCAAAGCGTGTCGGGGCAGCGGTTGGATCCTTCGGCTGCGGCGAGTAATCGGGCAGGGGACCTAGCTCTTCCGGCAGCAGTTCATAGCCCTGCCAGACCTGCTTGATCTGCGGGAACTCTTCAGCCAGCTTTTTCGCCTGAAAAAAGCCGACCCAGCACCACGGACACAAATAATCGTGAGCAATCGTTACAGTCAAGTTGTTGGAAGGCATAGTGTGTTCTCTTTCTTTGTTGTCCATAATCAGAACAAGGCGGGTGTCACGCAAAATCTGTTACCCTCAATAGCACGAGGATACCCGTTATGGGTACACTCGGCCTATGAAAATCGCATATTTTGATTGTTTTTCCGGGGTCAGCGGCGATATGACTCTGGGCGCATTGCTGGCTTGCGGGGCAGATGAAGCGGAATTTCGACGTCAGCTTGCAGGGCTGAAAGTGCCGGGCTATGAGCTGGTGATCCAGCGCGTCACCCGTGAGGGAATCACGGCGACGGATGTGGATGTGAAGCTGATGGAGCAGGATCGGGGGCATGGACGGCATCTGTTGGATATCGCGAGTTTGTTAGATGCTAGTACGCTTTCGGCGGGTGTTCGTCAAAATGCACTGGCGATATTCACGCGGCTTGCGGATGTGGAAGCGAAGATCCATGGCACGACTCGCGAAGAGATCCATTTCCATGAAGTCGGCGCGGTGGATGCGATTGTGGATATTGTCGGCTCCTGCCTGCTGCTGGAAATGCTCGGGGTCGAGCGGGTCGTTCCGTCCTCGCTGCCCTGCGGCTACGGCACGATCAAATGTATGCACGGCATCATGCCGGTCCCTGCCCCGGCGACGCTGGAGCTTCTGTCAGGTTTCCCTGTGCATTCAGTGGACATTCGAGGTGAGCTGGTCACTCCCACCGGCGCGGCCCTGCTGACAACGCTGGGCGACCCGGCCACTGCCGGGAAGATGCCGTCGATGCGTATTCTGTCCAGTGGCTTCGGTGCAGGCAAGAAGCAGTTTGTGCCGGATATGCCGAATCTTTTGCGTGTGATTATCGGAGAAACGGCGGAAGAAGTCACAGATAAAACGCCGCAGATGATCAGTGTTTTAGAGACAAATCTCGATGACCAGAACCCGGAAAGCTTTGATCTTCTGATGGAGCGAGCGTTTGGAGCCGGGGCGCTGGATGTCTTCTTCACGCCGATTCAGATGAAGAAAAACCGTCCGGCGACTCTTGTCACCGTGCTTTGCCCGACCGATAAAGTCGACACTTTGGCATCGGTTCTGTTTAGGGAAACGGGGACATTTGGAGTTCGCATACGAGAGCAGAGTCGGCTGACTCTTGCGCGATCCTGGCGCACGGTATCCACGCAGTATGGCGATATTCGGCTGAAAGTAGGCACCTGGCAGGGCGGCGAAATCACAGCGTCGCCGGAATATGAGGACTGCAAACGCGCGGCTGTCGAACACAATGTCCCGCTGAGCCGTGTTTACGACGCCGTGCGTCAGCATCGATAAAAGCCTGCCCGGTTTAAGCCAATTTTCTGAGGGGAATTCCCAGACATTACTTCGGCAGTGTCAGGAGCAATTTTTCATGGACCCAGATCAAACCTCATCTTCGGAACCCAGCTCACCAGAAACAGAATTAAGCCGTCGGCAATTCTTGCGGGCGGCAGGGATCGTTGGGGCAAGCCTTGCCATCGCCGGGCCAACTGCTGCACAGGCGGGCGGCAGTCAATCACAGATGGAAGGCGCGGCCCAAAAGCCGCCGTCGGGGACGCAGGACAGTGGGCCGTCTGAGTCGTCGCGCCGGACGACCGGAGCGCTAGGCAGCACCAGCCCAGGGCCGTCGGCGCCTAAAGCCGTTCTCAGCGGCCCGGCAGCCGGGTCGGGTGAAATCCCTCAAAGGCCTTTGGGAAAGACCGGGCTGACTGTTTCCGCGCTGGGACTGGGCGGGCATCATCTGGGCGACGCCGACAGTGTCAACGAAGCCATGAACATCGTCCACGAAGCGATCGACACCGGTATCACGTTCTTCGACAACTGCTGGGAATACCACAACGGCAAAAGCGAAGACTGGCTGGGCCGGGCTCTCACCGAAGGACGCCGGGATAAGATCGTCCTGATGACCAAAGTCTGCACCCACGGGCGTACCAAGCAGCTTGCCATGCGTATGCTGGAAGAGTCGTTGCGCCGCCTGCAAACCGACCATTTGGATGTGTGGCAAATTCACGCTATCACTTACGACAACGATCCAGAACTCGCCTATGCCAAAAACGGCGTTTTGGAAGCATTCGACCTGGCAAAGCAGCAGGGCAAAGTCCGGTTTGTCGGCTTTACCGGCCACAAAGACCCTGGCCTGCATTTGAAGATGCTTGAAATGGGCTATCCGTTTGACACGGTGCAGATGCCGCTGAACCCGTTTGATGCCAGTTTCTTCAGCTTCGAGCAGCAGGTTCTGCCCGTGCTGAACCAAAAGCAGATCGCTCCTCTCGGCATGAAAAGCATGAACGGCGGCGGGGACTCGATCAAGCAGGGACTCGTGACAGCCGAAGAGCTTTTGCGCTATGCCATGACCCTCCCTGTTGCGGTCACCATTGCCGGCATGGATTCGCTCGACGTTTTGCATCAGAATCTGCGTGTCGCACGAGGCTTTACGCCGATGACGCCTGCCGAGATGACTGAGCTCCGCGCCCGCTGCGCTCCGACTTCCGCCGATGGTCGTTATGAACCCTACAAAGTCACCATCCGCTATGACAACCCGGAAACACGCGGAGCACACGGCTTCCCGCAGGACCCCATGAACAAAGAGATCATCGATGAGCTGCAGACCGGTATTGCGCGGCCAAGCACGGCGATTTTGGCGGGAACAGTGTGAACCCCCTAGCCCCCAATAATGGGGGAATAGGAACAGATTTTCCCCTCATGCTCCCCCATTATTGGGGGCTGGGGGGCTATTACAAGGAACGAATATGCCAAGTGAAACAAGCCCGGACCCAAAAGCGCCGGATATGCCGACAATGCCGGAGAGTGAAGCTGACGATATGGGGCCAGAAGGTGTCCAGAACGAAAGCACGGGCGGCTACACGGTCGCCCATGATGCTGATCCGAATGCGCCAATCCTGCAGCGGCCCGGAACGAAAAGTGGACTCGGAACGGCCACTCCTATCGCCGCTGCCCAAGCTGCCCTGCCGAGTGCGCTCGTGCCGCCGCCCGCGCCTCTCGCGATGACCAACACCGGGCCGAGCCAGATTCCCCAGAAGCCGCTTGGGACTACCGGTGTCCATGTCAGCATTATTGGGATCGGCGGCTCCAGCCTCGGTGATGCAAGCTCTCTCGAAGAAGCTGTTAATATCACGCATGAAGCGATCGATGCGGGGGTGACGTTCTTCGACAATGCCTGGGAATATAACAACCACCGCAGCGAAGATTGGATGGGACGAGCACTGCAGGGCCACCGGGACAAAATCACGCTAATGACCAAAGTCTGCACGCATGGGCGCGATAAGAAAGTCGCCATGCAGCAATTGGAAGAGTCTTTGCTGAGGCTTCGCACCGATCACTTAGATGTCTGGCAGATTCACGAATGCGTCTACTATGATGACCCGGACCTGCACTTCGTTAAGAACGGTGTCTGGGAAGCCCTCTTAGACGCCAAAAAGCAGGGCAAAGTCCGGTTTATCGGCTTCACCGGCCACAAGACCCCGCAGATCCATCTGCGAATGCTGGCGCTGGCCGATCAGCACGGCCTGAAGTTCGATACGGTCCAGATGCCGCTCAATGCATTCGACGCCACGTATCGCAGCTTTCAGCAGTTTGTCCTGCCGGAAGCCAACCGACGCGGCATGGGCGTTCTTGGCATGAAGAGCCTGAGCGGCGGCGGGGAGCCCATTCAGCAGGGCGCAGTCACGGCCCAGGAAGCCCTGCGCTATGCCATGAGCCTGCCGGTCGCAACCACCATTAGCGGCATCGACTCGCTGCAAGTGCTGCGTCAGAACCTCGCCGTCGCCCGTGACTTCAAGCCGATGACTTCTGAGGAAATGACCGCGCTGGCCCAGCGCTGTCAGGCCCTGGCCGCAGATGGTCACCTGGAGCTGTACAAAAGCTCGAAGAAATACGATGCGAATGTCGGGCGCTCTCAGCACGGCTACCAGTCCCTGAAAGAGCTTCCGATGTGAGCGTCGCCCGCACGGAGGATGCCGCAAATTGGTGGGTGCTGGTGGCAGTCGGCACCGGGACTTTCATGTCCGCATTGGACGGCAGCATTGCAAACACAGTGCTGCCGGTCTTGACACATTCCTTGCATGGCACGGTGGCGTCTGTCGAATGGGTCATCACGGTTTACCTGCTCGTGACCAGTGCTTTGCTGTTAAGTGCAGGGCGCTGGGGCGACCTCCACGGCCACAAGCCGATGTACCTGACTGGGTTCGCGCTCTTCATTCTCGGCTCCGCTCTCTGCGGCCTCGCCACCATTATTCCCGTTCTTGTGACAATGCGCGGCCTGCAGGCGCTGGGTGCCACTCTTCTCTTTGCCAGTTCTCCGGCAATTGTCACGCTGAACTTTCCGGCCAGCCGTCGCGGGCAGGCACTCGGACTTCAGGCGACTTTGACCTACCTCGGCTTGAGCACCGGCCCGATTCTCGGCGGCTGGCTGACCACCCATTTTAGCTGGCACGCGGTTTTCTACATCAATGTTCCCGTCGGTCTGCTGGCATTTGGCCTCAGCAAGCGCTTTATCCCTGAAGATGCTCCCCGGTCTTCCACTGCTCGGTTTGACATTCCCGGTGCCGCTTTGTTCGGGCTTGGATTGGTCGCCTTGATGCTGGCGCTCAACCAGGGTCATGCCTGGGGCTGGGTTTCGGCGGCTGTCGACGGCCTGCTGGCTCTCGCGGCGCTGCTGCTGACGGCGTTCGTGCTCTGGGAGCGCCGGACACCGAGCCCCATGCTGGACTTCGGCCTTTTCCGGGATCGTTCCTTTTCAGCGGCCACAATCAGCGCTCTGCTCAACTTCGTCAGCCTGAACGGTCTGCTGTTTCTGCTGCCGTTTTACCTCATCAGCGGACGGGGACTGTCTGCCGCGCAGGCCGGGGTGATTATCGCCGCCCTGCCGATCTCCATGGCACTGGTCGCGCCGGGAAGCGGATGGCTGTCGGATAGGGTGGGGACTGCTCTGCCGGCGACAATCGGCATGATTTTACTCGCTGCCGGAACACTGCTGCTCTCGCGTATCGGGCCGCACACAAGTCTGCATATAGCCGCCGCCGAGCTTGCCCTATCTGGCGTAGGAATCGGCATCTTCTTGTCGCCCAACAACAGCGCATTGATGGGCTCCGCGAGACGCGATCAGCAAGGGATCGCCTCGGGCATCCGCGCGACAGCACGAAATTTGGGGAATGTTCTGGGGATTGGGGTAGTTGGAGCCGTCTTCAACAGTGTCTTGGCACACCATGAACCACAGGCCGCGCTGTTCCCCGCCGTTCACGCCGGACTGCTGACCGTCTGCCTCGCTGCCTGCTTGGGAGTATTTGCGTCGGCTGTCCGGGGCAGGCCCCGGACGAGGCCGGTAGAAGTTTAGGCCGTTGTGTCCAGTAAAACACTTGTAGACGTAACGCTTGTGCCGCTGGTGGAAGCCTGTGTTTGCTGCTGAAGTGCGGATTCATCCTGCTGAATTTGCAGCTGCAGCTGCTGAACTTTTTCTGCCTTTGTCTTGGCGTCGTCCGTTTTGCTGACGTTTTCCTGAGCGATTTGTTTCTCAAGTGCCTGGATTTGTTTTTCGAGCTGACTCGCGGCTGAAGAAACTGCTGATACGCTCATTAGAGGACTCCTTGATAATTTTCCGATACGGTATTACTCTTATAAGCTGTATCGGTAAAATTGCGGGGAAATAAGAGCCTACACACTGCTGTTGATTCGGTGGGCATAGCAGGCCGCGCCGAAGCCGTTGTCGATGTTGACCACGGCGACGCCGCCGGCGCAGGAGTTGAGCATGGTCAGCAGGGCGGACACGCCGCCGAAGGAGGTTCCGTAGCCGACACTCGTCGGAACAGCGACCACGGGACGGGCGACTAACCCGGCGACGACGCTGGCAAGAGCGCCTTCCATTCCGGCGCAGACTACCAGCACGTTGGCTTTCTGGACGAGGTCGAGATGGCCGAGCAGGCGGTGCAAACCAGCGACGCCGACATCATAGAGCCGCTCGACCCGGCTGCCCTGCCACTCCAGCGTAAGTGCCGCTTCTTCCCCGACAGGCGTGTCGGCGGTTCCGGCAGTCAGCACGGCGACATACCGCTCAGGATGCGCGGCAGGCGGCGGCGTACCGACTGTGATCAAACGCGCGAGAGGGTGGAAAACAGCTTGGGGCAATGTGTTCTGAACGGCAGCGAACTGGGCTAGTGTGGCGCGGGTCGCGAGAACGCGGTCCGATTGTAAGGCTAGGCGGGCCATGATCTGGGCGACTTGATCTTCCGACTTGCCAGGGCAGTAGACGACCTCGGGCATGCCGGTTCGGACTGCCCGGTGTGTGTCCAAGTGAGCAAACTCGCCGACGTTATCATACGGCAAAGAGCGCAGGGTTTCGAGCGCGTCCCCGACACTGACTTCGCCGTTTTGGACTCCGCTTAACATCGCACTCAGGCGGTCAATGTCCATGTTCGCTGCCTAAATTTGCGTTCAAGCTCCCGCTTTTATAGCCGCCAAGCTCCACGGCGACATACGTGTAGCCCAGCGCTTTGAGCCGGTCACTGATCTGGCCGCGCAGGGCCGGTTCCATCAAGCGATCCATTTCAGACGGGTCTACTTCCAGACGTGCGATGGTGTCGTGATGGCGTACTCGGACTTGCTTGAAGCCGAGGTCATGGCGCAAATAGTCTTCGGCGTCGTCCAGCCGGGCCAGCAGCTCTGCCGTGATCCGCGTTCCATACGGGAAGCGCGAGGAAAGGCAGGCCAGCGCAGGCTTGTCCCAGGTCGCAAGACCTAGCGACTTGGACAGATGCCGGATCTCCGCTTTGGTCAGTCCCGCTTCCAGCAGCGGAGCCAAAACTCCGAACTCTGCCGCCGCAACTTGACCAGGCCGATAATCGCCGAGATCGTCATGGTTCGCTCCGTAAGCGATCCAGCGGATGCCGCGCTCAGATGCCACCCGCGACAGATGCGTAAACAGCTCGGTCTTGCAGTAGTAGCAACGGTTGGTCGGGTTGGAAGCATAATTTTCATCATCCAGCTCTTTAGCTTCAACCGTCAGCACTGGAATGCCCATCGTGGCAGCCAGCGCTAGGGCATCGTCCCGCTCGCGCCGGGCATAAGACTCGGACAGGGCGATGACTGCCAGGGCGTTCTCGCCCAAAACGTCATACGCGACTTTTGCCAGCAGAGCGCTGTCCGCCCCGCCGGAGAACCCGATCACGACTGAGCCGAGGCCGCGCAGCGTGTCCTGAAGAGTCTGGTACTTTTCTTCGAGAGTTGGCTGGGCAGTCTGAGAATCAGAATTGACAGGAAGAAAGCGTGCGAGTGATTGCATGCAAGAAGTGTACCCGACGACCCTCCTCAAAAAACATGCAAAGATGTCGGCCCGTAATGTGCTATCATTAACTCTAACTCTATGCCGTCGAAATTAGAAACGAACTACTGATGCGAACCCGCACCAAGATTATCCTCCTGCTTTCACTGCTTCTTGCCGCAAATCTGCTCTTCTGGCTGCTGACCTGGAATGCTTCTCACTCCTACGCTCTTTTGCTTTCGACCGGTCTGCTGGCATACGGTTTCGGGCTGCGTCATGCCGTCGACGCCGACCATATCTCAGCAATTGATAACACGACCCGGAAGCTGATGCAGGAAGGGAAACGCCCTGTCGGTGTCGGGTTCTTCTTCTCGCTCGGCCATTCGACAATCGTCGTTTTGCTTTGCGCCGCCGCCGCCCTTTCCACTGCCTATATCGAAAGCCATCTGACGCACTGGAAAAGCATTGGTAATATCGTCGGAACAATCGTCTCCGGGTGCTTCTTATATCTGATCGGCATCATCAACTTGATCGTGATGCTCGACTTGTTCAAAGCATTCCGGCGCATCACGCAGGGTGATGACTACGATGATCTGGACGTTGAACAGTACTTGGCTCAGCGCGGATTGATCGGACGATTCTTCCGGCCTCTATTCCGCATGGTCCGGGCAAGCTGGCACATGTACTTGATTGGATTTCTGTTTGGCCTGGGGTTCGATACTGCGACGGAAGTGGGTCTTCTCGCCATTGCCGCTCATCCCGGACAGGCGGGAATGCCCTTCTGGACAATCATGCTGCTGCCGGCGCTGTTCACGGCAGGGATGTGTCTGGTAGATACGTCCGACGGCATTCTGATGCTGGGTGCATACGGCTGGGCGTTCATCAAACCCATCCGCAAGCTTTACTACAATTTATGCATCACATTGCTGTCTGTGCTGGTAGCGTTCGTGGTCGGGACCTATGAGCTGCTTCAGGTAATCCAGGCCCAGTTCAAGCTGCAGGGCAGTTTTTGGAGCCTCGTCAGCCGACTCAATTTCGACAATCTCGGCTTTGTCATTATCGGGACATTTCTCGCCGGCTGGCTGGTCTCCGTGCTGGTCTACAAATGGAAAAAGTACGAGACGGTTTAGGCCTGCATATCGTGCTGAAGCTTTTTCAGATGCTTCAGGGCAGGCGTGACGACTGCGACAAAGTAAGACTCGCGCAGCTTGCGCTCCGCTGCGCTTCCCGTGCGATAACCCGCCGCTCCCGCATGGAGCATTGCAGCCTGAGACGCCCTCAAAGCTAGTTCGGAAGTCTGGATGCGGCACTGGACGGCTTCCGGAGTTGCTTCCGGGCCAAGCTCGTTTTCGCCGCAGCCGATCTCGCAAGCCAGCGCATAGACCCGGCGGCGCGTGTTTTCTAAGTCGGCTTCGATCTCATCCGGGCCGTCGTCTAAGTAGCAGTTGACATGGCCGACACGGTCATTAGAGCGGCGCATCAGCTCAATGCAGCTTTCGACTAGCCCCAGTCCAAAGCCCGTCTGGGTCAGCACAAAGCCAGGCCGGATTCGCGCGATATACTCTTTGCATGGCTCGGCCAGCACGAAGTCATTCGGAATAAAAACGTCTTTAAAGATCGCATTATGCGTGCTGCTTCCTTCAAGTGCGATAAAGTGGCCGCCGTCGCCGTGCGTCAAGCCGGGCTGGTCACCCGGGATGATCGCCATGAGATATGAGCCTTCGTCGGGAAGATATGCAACGGCGGCAAAGCAGTGATCTTGACCGGCATTAGAGACCCAGGGCAGGGCTCCGTTCAGGACAAACCCGCCGGCGCGGCGCACGGCATTCACACGTATCTTCTCGATGTCCGCAAAATGCTTCATCGGGTTAGACATGCCCGTTCCCGCCAGTTTCTGCCCGCTGCCGATCTGGGGCAGATACTCGGACTTGAGATAATCACTTTCCCCGTTCTGGATATACCAGCCGCAGACTGTCTGGCACCAGACACAGAAGCCCGTACTCAAACACTCTTTCGAGACTTCTTCCATGACCCGGATCGTGCCAGCAGCCCCAAAGCCCGCGCCGCCGTATTCTTTCGGAACGCCCAGTCCAAAGCCGCCGATTGCACCAATCCGCTGCATAAATGGCTTCGGGTAGTGGCCCTTCCTATCGATATCCGAGACAAAAGGCCGCAAGTCTTCAGCGATGGCGGATTGAAGCTGAGGCATCAGACCTGTAGGGAGAAGAGCATCGCTCGTCAATGGCTCGGCAGATGTTAAAGTGGCAGTCGGCATGGTAGTTCTCGTTTTTGTGAAATTGTTTTCATGGGGCTGAACCCCCATGCTTTAGAAGTGCAGTTCCCCGCCTTCGCGGGCATCGGAATGATTGGATTCTTCGCCCACGGAGGTGGGAGCTTGCACTTCTAAAGCCCTGCCGTTTAGGGCAGGGTATGATTTCTATCCTTTGACTAAAACCGCACGGCAGGCCGGGCGGGATCAGGTGCGCCTTCTTCAATCGGCAGGGACATGTCGCGGGACCATTCGTTCCAGGAGGCGAAGTAGATCTTCACATTCTTGATCCCCGCTTCGTTGAGTGCGACAAACGTGTTCGAAGCACGGGCACCCTTGAAACAATAAATGTTGACTGTCGAGTCCTCGTCGATCCCGACTTTGGCAGCGATGTCTTTGATCTCATCCTTCGATTTGAACATCGGGGCTGCGCCGCTGCGGTCCATCAGCGTGTACCATTCGATCAGTACAGCGTCGGGAATGCGGCCTTTGCGCGGCGTGAAGTCTTTGCCGTAGGGCGACGAGCTTTCGCCGACCCATTCGTCCCAGTCACGGACATCCAGCTTGACGATTGATGGATCGCTGAGCGATTCCAGCATCTCGGGTGTCGTCACCATGAGCGATGAATCGACAGCGAGTGCGAACGTCTTCTTTTCGGGAGTGGAAACATCGGTCGTGAGCGGCAGTCCGGCATCGGTCCAGGATTTGAGCCCCCCGTGCAGGATGGAAACATTGGGGTAGCCGAGATAGTTAAGCAGGAAGTAGCCCCGGCAGGACTGGCCGTAGCCGTTGTTCATGGCGTCTTCGTAGATGACGGCATGTTCCGGGCCGGAGAGTCCTGCCGCGCCGAGCAGGTCGGCAAAGGTCTGGTGCATGGTTTCCAGTCCATCGGGGGTGGAAGTCGCGAGGTAGCTGAAGATCTCGCGGATGTTGACCGCGCCGGGGATATGTCCGGCAGCGTATTCTTCGGGAGCACGGGTGTCAATGACAACAACCGGGCTGGACTCCATCATGTCGACCATTGATGCCGGGTCGATCAGCGTCTTCTTCTCCATGGGTTTCTCCGTTCAATCGGCACGCGCAAAGCGGCCTTTTTGCCGCGCAGCGGCAGGTTGGCGCAACGCGTCAGTGCGAAGCGGGAGAGCATGAGGAAGGTCAGCTTCGACCCGGTAAGTTCGAGCAGCATGGAGCGAGGGAGTAAACTCCACTCGCTATATTGAACGCGTCCTTCGGACGAAAGAAACTGAGAATTCGGCGATCTTTCGTCCAAAGGACGACCCTATCGTAGCGCGTGGAGTTTACTCCCTCGCTTCTCTCACAGGTACTAATCCGCAAGTACGGCGGAAACCTGGACATTGTTGCGGAGTGTCGAGGCAACCGGCGACCATTTGTTGGCGTTCTGGACAATGTCGTCCAGCACTTCGCGGGAAGCATCGCCTGTCAGGTGGGCTTTGATACGGATGGCGGTGAAGCCGGCGACTTTGTCTTCAGGAACATCGCCGAGGCCCCAGACGGCAGATACGTCGATGTCGCCTTCCATCTCGATCTTGATCTGACTGAGCGTGATTCCGTGATGGCTGGCATTCGCCATGTAGCCGACAGCGAGGCACGCGCCGAGAGCCGCAAGCACGGCTTCCGACGGGTTAGGCGCAGTGTTCTCGCCCAGCAGGTGGGGAGGCTCGTCGATAATGACGGGAGCCAGATCGCGGATATAAGTCAGGTTCCGCATCTGACCTTCGGTGACAGTGGTCGCCCGCAGGGTCACTTTGCCGCCTGCGGGGTTTGCTTTGTTTTTGTCGACAAGATTAGTCAGGCCCATGCAGTCAATCGGCCGCAGCGCTTCGTTGGGTTTGAAATCGGCGACAGTAGTAGTCGCTTCCAGTGTTGGCATGAGAATCCTCCAGGATAATTGTGTGCTGAAAACTTGTTACCTGAGAGGACGCGACATCGAGTGGTCTCTGAGGTAACGGCAGTATAGCACGACTGGAAAAGATTGTCAACCTACTAGTAGGTAGTTTTTTGCAAATCCGTATATTTTCTTGGCGCCGTGTGGTATTCTTAACATGAGACGTACAGGAGACCCCGATATGGCAGGCAAGGACACAGCGGAACACACAGGCATTGCGGCCCAGATTTTGGATACGGCTCAAGAAATGGTGCAGACACGCGGCTACAATGGCTTCAGCTACGCCGATATATCCGCCGAAGTGGGTCTGCGTAAAGCCAGCATCCATTACCACTATCCCAGCAAAACAGATCTGTGTCTAGCCCTGGTCGCCCGTTACCGCGAAGAAGCGTTCCGCAAGCGGGCCTGGATCGATGGCTATGCGGAAGGGGCAGATCATAAGCTGGTTCTGTACACCCAGATCAAGCGCGATATGCTGCGCGATGGCGGCCGGATGTGCCTCTGCGGCGCACTGGCTTTAGACCTCCTCTCTCTGCCGTCGTCGGTGCATTCCCAGGTCAGCGGATATTTCACAGAGAGCGAATCCTGGCTTGCTGGTGTTTTGGAAGAAGGCATAGCCGCCGGTATCCTGCATTTTGAAGGCAGTGCCGCTATGCAGGCTCAGGCACTCCAATCGGGACTCGCCGGCGCGATGCTGATTGCCCGGGCGCATCAAGATGTTGACCGCTACTGTACTGCCGCCCACCAGCATCTTGCCCAGCTTGGGCTGGATCATTTAGGTTCTCTCGAAGATTGACTTCGCCTCTCGTTTCGTGTAAGATAACATCATGAATTCCACATCGACAGCTCCCGTCAAAGTCGGCATTATCGGCTGCGGCAACATCAGCAACATCTATTTCGAGACGTCTAAGCGGCTGGATATTCTGGAAGTCGCTGCCTGTGCGGACTTAGACTTAGACCGGGCTAAAATCAAAGCCGCCGAGCATGGCATCCCCAAAGCCTGCTCAGTCGCTGAGCTGCTGGCCGATTCCGAAATCCAGATCGTCATCAATCTTACTATCCCCAAAGCACACTTCGAAGTCTGCAAGGCGGCTCTCGACGCCGGGAAGCATACCTACGTCGAGAAGCCCCTGTCGCTGACCCGTGAACAGGGCCGTGAGCTGCTGGAAACCGCGAAAGCCAAAGGCCTGCGGGTGGGCGGCGCTCCTGATACGTTCCTCGGTGCCGGTCTTCAGGCCTGCCGCAAGGTCATCGATGACGGCCTCATCGGCGAACCGGTCGCGGCGACGGCGTTTATGCTGGGCCACGGTCACGAGACCTGGCACCCCGATCCCGAATTCTACTACAAGCCCGGCGGCGGCCCTTTGTTCGACATGGGGCCGTACTATCTGACCGCATTGGTAGCGCTGATGGGGCCGATCACGCGGATTGCCGGCTCAGCCCAGAAGTCTTTTGCCGAGCGGACTATCACCAGCCAGCCAAAGAGCGGTCAGACGATCACGGTCGAGACGCCCACCCACATTGCCGGGACTGCCGATTTCGCGAACGGCGCGGTTGCCACTCTGATTACCTCGTTTGATGTCTGGTCCAGTACCTTGCCTCCCATTGAAATTCACGGCACTCTCGGCTCACTGTCCGTGCCAGATCCCAACAATTTCGGCGGGACTGTGAAAGTCAACCGCAACGGAACCGGCTGGGAAGATGTGCCTCTGACTCATGGGTTCGCCGAAAACAGCCGCGGCCTCGGCGTTGCCGACATGGCCTATGCCATCCGAGAAAATCGTCCGGCACGAGCTAACGGTGATTTGACTTATCACGTCCTGGAAGCCATGTGGGGCTTCTTGGATTCGTCGGAGCAAAGCCAGTACTACAAGATGCAGAGCACCGTCGAGCGCCCCGCCGCCCTGCCGGAAAACTGGCCGGAGTAACCCACCTCCTTGCTTCGTTCATTCTTCACTTCGCAGGGGTCCTCCCGATGCGGGAGGACGAAGAGTAAGTTCAAGAAGATGAGTCCCGACTTGCAAATATAAGCTAGCCCAAAACTCTTCACCCTCCCGTTTCGGGAGGGTCGCAACTTGTTGCGGGGTGGGTTCGGGTATACTCATCACTAGAATGCGATTTCGACTGCACAACTCTTTTCGGCTTCTCCTCGCACTGCTGTTCACGCTGTCGGCTGTCATGCCGGCAGCGTCTTCAGCGGAAGCCATCATGCGCTGCGCCGGGTCTGCGCCGAATGCACGTCCCTGTGCCCGTATCACCCTGCCGAATTCCGTTCTCACGCCCCAGGCCGCAAGCTCATTGATGATGACTTGCTGCCGGGCTCCGCACTGCCATATGATGGCACCCATGTCTTATTCCGCTCATCAGTCGACATCTCGGAGCTTGCTCGTCGGCCATCACTGCTTCGTGACCATTCGGATCATCGGAACCCGCTCCGTGCCGGCCCTCTCTGGCCGAAGTATCTTCCTGCCTCCGGTTCTGCTGTATGCCAGTATTTCATCGATAGTCGCCCCCATTTTGCTGCCCACGCTTCGTGTTGCGGCTATTACTTCTCCACTCTCGCCACACGTTCTTTCAGCCTCACACGGCCTTCGTGCGCCTCCTGCTGTCTAAATTTTCCACTCTTTTTTGACTGGCTACCAGCCCCGGAATAAATTCCGAGGCTGAAAAGTGCTCATCGTCCAGGGGACGAAAGAGAGGAACGCTTAGGCATTTGGTCGGAAATCTTGTGTCGCCTCGACACTGGGCACTTCTGAGCCTCGGAATTTATTCCGTGGATTCCCGAATTCATTTCGCAAGATTGTGAGTAATTTATGCAGACCGCGATTTGGCGGAACGGCATGGCGCTTCTCGTCATGGCCGCAGTAGTAGGCGGGACGGTTTGGACCGTTCGGCATGAACATACGCCGGGGCAGCTTGATGTCCTGACGGCGCAGGTGATGGATATGTCCGCGATGCGTCCTCCGGCGGGGGCCGCGCCGGTGGCGCTGGCTTCTGTCAGACGCGGATCGCTGGCGGACACCGTCACATATACGGGGACGGTGCTGGCGCTGAACGCACAGGACATCAGCCCGCGTATTACGGGGACACTGGTCGCTTTGCCGGTCTATCCCGGCGACACTGTGAAAAAGGGCCAGCTTGTTGCACGTCTGGACACTGCTGAAGTCGGTGCGAAGACCGACCAGGCTGTGCGGGTGGCGCGG
The DNA here is from genome assembly GCA_050954545.1 of Janthinobacterium lividum. Taxonomy (GTDB): domain Bacteria; phylum Armatimonadota; class Armatimonadia; order Armatimonadales; family Capsulimonadaceae; genus JANXMY01. Next base: position 44,835 of record JBPBQB010000007.1, read on the forward strand.
GAAGCCCAGAGTGCGGCGACCGTCGCCCGGCTGAACCATCAGCTTCACCATCAAGCGGCGCTGGATCAGGCATCGGCACTGGTGCAGGCATCCCAGCAGCAGATCGCCGACTCGCAGGCGGACGCTCAGGCGGCGCTGGCAGGGATCAGCGATGCGGATGCGGCGGTGCAGAGTGCATCGGCCCAGACCGCGTACTGGAACACGGAGATCGTTCGGGAAAAGCAGCTTGCCGATGCCGGGGCGGCTTCCCAGCAGGAATATCAGAACGAGCAGTCGCAGGCGTCGGCAGCGTCTGCCGCGCTCCGTTCGGCCCAGGCAAAAGCGCGTGGAGCACGGGCGGCGTCGCAGGCAGCGAATGCAAAAGTGAGACTGGCGCAACGTCAGGCGGATGCCGCTTCGGCGGGGGAACGGATGGCCCAGGCGGACATTGCCGTCGCCGAAGGTCAGGCCGCTCAGGCACAGGCCGGTGCTGAGGCGGCTCAGGCCGGAGTCCGGGAAGCAGATGTCATTGAAGGCTACGCCCGGATTACTGCTCCGTCTGACGGCGTTGTCACGGCCCGCCCAGTTGCGCCGGGGACACTGGTTCAGCCGGGGACTGTCATCCTGCGATTAGCCGAAATCGATAAAGTCCGGGTGCAGGCTCAAGTGGCGGCGTCCGACCTGAGCGGCATTGCCGTCGGCTCTCCGGTCCAGATCGCCCTGCCGGACGGTTCGCAGATTCCTGCCCATGTCACGGCGCTGTTTCCGCAGGCGAGTGATGAAACCCGGACAGCGGTTGTCGAAGCAGTCATTCCAAACCCAGGACATCGCCTGCTGCCGGGGGCGTTTGCGGCCATGCAGATTGCGAAGCGCCCGTCCGCAAGTAAGTTGATGGTCCCGACTTCTGCCATTCTTTCGGAGGGCGGCGCAGCGTCGGTTTGGCTGGCTTCAGGCACGGCGGGAGCGGCCATTCAGGTTGTCTATCGCTGCGAGAAATGCGGGATGCATTACTCGGCTGCCGACGCCAAACATAACCATTTTATCGATCCGATGGACGGTGGCAGGCTGGTTCCGATTAGTCAAAGCACCCCGGCCCCCAATTCTGGAGCAGTCGGATTGAGAGTGCGTCTGGTTGCGGTGAAGGCGGGGGCGAGTGATGGAGACTGGACGGAAGTAACGACTCAGAGCCTTCAGCCTGGCGACCAGGTCGTCACTCAGGGGCAGGCGGGGCTGACAGAGGGAGCGGCGATTGTGCCGGTGGCTTGGAGCGCAAACGGCCCGGTGTCGCTTCCGACGGCAGCATCGGCGAACCACGGTCAGACACTCTATAAATGCGAAAAGTGCGGCATGACCTACTCGGAAGCCGATGCCAAACGCAGCAATTACATCGACCCGATGGACGGCGGTAAGCTGATCCCTGTGGAGGGCAGGTAAATGGCAGTGATTGAAAAGAAGCCGCGTCTGCCGCAGAGTATTTCCAGCGGCGTTCCGCCAAAAGCCGGCGGCTTTAATGTCTCCGCATGGGCGATTTCGCACCCGTGGGTGGTCATCTCGTTCTATACCGCGGTCGTTGTGCTGGCGTTGTTTGCCGTATTCGGCGGCATCATGCCGCGCCGGATGATGCCGTATGTCGAAAGCCCGCTGATCGGCATTGTGACTACGCAGCCGGGGCTGTCGGCATCGGAAATGGAGACCTATATCGCAAAGCCGATTGAAGAGCGCATGACCGATATTCGCGGCGTCCGCTATGTCCGGTCGACGTCGCAGGACGGCCTCAGCATCGTGTCGCTGGAGTTTCCCTACGGCACCAATATGCAGAAGGCCCAGGCGGATGTCCAGTCGGTCATGAACGCCGCTCAGGCAGACCTGCCGCAGACGGGGGCGAATCTAAAGCCGTCGTGGGTGCTGCCCATCGACCCGCTCAATATTCCTGTGCTATCGCTGAGCGTGACCGGCGACCCCGACAAAGGCTGGTCGCCGATGGCACTGCGTCAATTCGCCGAAAACGAAGGTGTCCGGGCGCTCAAGCAGGTGCCTGATGTCCAGTCCGTAGAAGTCTACGGCGGCGAGAAGCGGCAGCTACGGATTGTCGTCAATCGAGACAAGCTGGCGGCGTATGGCTATTCTATATTAGATGTCCGGGACGCTGTCGATAAAAACAGCATCGCCCGGCCTGCGGGAGTGCTGACCGGCGGCCAAAGAGAGACTATCGTCCGTGTCGCAGACTTAGCGCAGAACGCACAGACTGTCGCAAGTTACCCGCTCGGAGTCAAAAACGGCGCGGTTGTCTACATCAAAGATGTCGCATCTGTCGCCGATGAAGCCCGCGAACAGCGCAGCGGCTTTCAATATGTCGATGGTCAGCGGCGGGCGATTGAAGGCACTGGCAATGATGCCGTCGAGCTTGCGGTGATCCAGAACCCTGCCGCCGGGTCTGGGCCGGTCGTGGTCGGAGTGCAGAAGCAGCTCTCGCTGCTGGGACAGGACCACCCCGGCCTGCATTTCCATGTCGCCTATGACAACGCCCATTTCGTGAACATCTTGTTCCAGAACACTGGCGAAGAACTCGGGCTGGCGATTGTGCTCTGCGGCCTGGCCGTCTTTTTCTTTCTCGGCAACGGCCGGGCGACAATAATCTCGCTGATTACGATCCCTGTCTCAATGGCGATGGCGATCTTGCTGATGGTGCCGTTCGGGTTCAGCCTGAACTCTTCCACCCTGATCGGTCTGCTGATTGCGGTAGGGCGATTGGTGGACGACTCAGTGATCGATATTCATGCTGTCGAGCGGCACTTGAAGATGGGAAAAAGCGCGGTTCAGGCGACTGTCGATGGGATCACGGAAGTGCGGCTTGCCGTGGCGGCCTCGACCATCATGCTCGTGCTGGCTCTCCTGCCGCTGGTCTTCTGCGGCGGCATTACCCAGCTTATGTTTGTCGGCCTCGTCTATCCCATTATCTTCGGCCTGATCGCGTCATTCTTCCTGTCTTTGACTTTGACGGCACTGCTGGCGGCAAAGCTGATGAAGCCCCCTCCCACCAATGCAGCCGAACGCATCTCCTGGCTGGCGCATAGGCTCGAGCGGATGGATGACCGCTACCAGCGCCTTGTTCTCGCGCTGCTGCGGAACAAGTTTTCAGTCGTGGCGGCTGCTGTCTGCACTATTGTCATCGGGTTCGGCTTTTACAGCTTTCTCGGCTCCGAAATGATGCCGCTGGCCGATGTCGGGCAGGCTTACGGCGTGCTGGAAATGCAGCCGGGCGCGAGCTATGCCCAGACGTCAGCCGCCGCGAACTCACTGGAAAAGCTGATGCTGAGGCATCCAGAGATCCAGAAAGTCTCGACCGAAATAGGCGAAGAGCCAGGCTCGACCTATTTCACAGGCTACGCCATGAACCAGGTCAACTCGGCGACAATGATGATCACGCTCTCGGACAAAGACAGGCGCAGCGCGACTGTCTGGCAAGTGATCGACTCCGTGCAGCGGGAAGCACTGCGAACGATCCCGAATATCCGGCGTTTGCAGATCAAAGAGATGGGGTCGGATGTCATGGCGTCCTCGGAAGCCCCGGTAACGATCTTAGTCACAGGACCCAATCTCAACATTCTCTCCAAACTAGCGGAGCAAGTCGCTGCTGTCGCACGTAAAACACCGGGCGCGGTGCAGGTCTCTACCTCGTGGGCCGTCGAGAAACCGTCGTACACGCTGAACGTCGACCCGAGACGTGCAGCGCAGATTGGATTAACGCCTGCCGATGTGGCGGACCAGGCCTATTACGCGATGGGCGGGGCGCTGACCGATGAGTTCTACCGGCTGCCGAATGTCCGGCAGGATACGATCAATATCCGCTACCAGGGCAATCAGCGGCGCAGTGTCAACGACTTGATGCAGATGCCGATCTCAGGCGCGAACAGCATTCAAGTCCCTCTCAAGACACTGGCGACGGCAACTCCCCAGCTAGTGCCGACGCTAATTGAGCATGACGGGCTTCAGCGCTCCGTTTCCGTGCTGGCCTATTACCGCAAAGGCGGGCCTCCGTCGATGGATCTGGCGATGTCGATCATCACAAAAGCCTCTTCGACGCTCAATTTTCCGCCTGGTTATTCGCTGGAGATGCGTGGGGATATGACTCAGATGATGGATTCATTCGCTCGCCTCCTGCGCGGTTTAGAGATCGCTGTCCTGCTCATTTTCTTAGTCTTGATCGCCCAGTT
>JBPBQB010000292.1:0-48680 GCA_050954545.1 Janthinobacterium lividum
GATGCGGAAGCATCGACTGCGATTCCGCTGACAGCCGATCAAGCCGAGCGTTTGACTCAAAGCCTGCAAACGCTGACGGGAAAAACGATCCGGCTCACCACGCTGGTGGACACATCTTTAGTCGGCGGCGTCGTAGTGCGGATCGGCGACACGGTTATGGACGGCAGTGTACGCGGCAAATTAGAGCGTCTGGAACGGCAGTTGTCCGGGTCTAATTCCCAGGGCGGACTTGTTTAATTGAGCAGAACGCTCAAAAGAGGGAAACTAAGTGGCAATTAAGCCTGAAGAAATCACATCCATCCTCGAGCGCGAGCTGGAATCCTATAAAGCCGATACCCAGGAAGTGGGCGTCGGTACAATTTTGCAGGTCGGTGACGGCATCGCCCGCATCTATGGCCTTCAGGACTGCATGGTCGGCGAGCTTTTGGAGTTCCCCGGCGGCGTTCAGGGCATGGCGTTGAACCTGGAAGAAGACAATGTCGGCGCAGTGCTACTCGGCTCCGAAGCAGGCATCCGCGAAGGCGATACGGTCAAGCGTACCGGCAAGATCATCCAGATCCCCGTCGGCGAAGGCCTTGTCGGACGAGTTGTGAACGCGCTCGGCCTGCCTCTGGACAACAAAGGTCCGATTGTCGCAACTGAGTACCGACTGCTGGAGACCCGTGCTCCCGGCGTCGTCGAGCGCCAGCCGGTCAAAGAGCCGCTTCAAACCGGTATCAAAGCCGTCGACTCGATGATTCCCATCGGGCGCGGCCAGCGTGAGCTGATTATCGGCGACCGGGGTACGGGCAAGACCGCAGTCGCGCTTGACACGATCATCAACCAAAAGACGACCGATGTCTACTGCATCTATGTCGCGATCGGTCAGAAGTCCAGCACTGTTGCGAACATCATCCGTACCCTTGAGCTGAACGGCGCGATGGAATACACGACAGTCGTTGCGGCGACTGCCGATGACCCGGCTTCCCAGCAGTATATCTCGCCTTATGCCGGTGCCTGTATCGGCGAGTGGTTCCGGGACAACGGCAAGCACGCGCTGATTGTCTACGATGACCTCTCCAAGCAGGCCGTCGCGTACCGCCAGGTTTCCCTGCTCCTGCGTCGTCCTCCGGGCCGTGAGGCGTACCCCGGCGACGTCTTTTATCTCCACTCCCGGCTCTTAGAACGGTCTGCAAAGCTGTCCAAAGAGCTTGGTGGCGGCTCACTCACGGCTTTGCCGATCATTGAGACTCAGGCCGGTGACATCTCGGCATATATCCCGACCAACGTCATTTCGATCACCGACGGTCAGATCTTCCTGGAAACGGACTTATTTAACTCCGGTGTCCGCCCTGCGATCAACGTCGGTAACTCCGTGTCCCGCGTCGGGGGCAGCGCCCAGACAAAGGCCATGAAGGACAAGAACGTCGGCGGTCAGCTCAAGCTCCAGCTTGCCCAGTTCCGCGAAGTCCAGGCCTTCTCCCAGTTCGCTTCCGACCTCGACAAGAACACCCAGGCCCAGCTTGCGCGTGGCCTGCGCTTGGTCGAAATTCTAAAGCAGCCCCAGTACAAGCCGTTGCCGCTGGAACAAGAAGTCCCAATCATCTACGCCGCCAACACCGGCGCGTTGGATGACATTCCCGTCGAATCCGTGCGCCGTTTCGAGTCAGAGTTCCAGACCTTCCTGGCTGACAAGTACCCGGAAGTCCCCGAAACCATCGCCCGTGATAAAACGCTGGCCGAAGGCACCGTCGATGCTTTAAAGAAAGCTATCACCGACTTTAAGGCACAGTTCAAGTCCTAACTATTAGTAAAAAGCCCCGGCCAATTTGGCCGGGGCTTTTTTGAGTCTCACATTTGACTAACCTCTATCAAAACTGCAATGGTTATTGATTTCTCATCGTTCTCTTGCTATACTATTGTTAGGAGCGAAATCATGCCTGCTACTTTTGCTGACATCTCATGGGGTTCTAGTATTACGAGTGCGGTTGCTCAAATACGAAGTAAAGACTTCACTGTTTTACATAAAGACTCAATATTAATTCGTGCTGAAGGTAAAATCTTTGGCAAAGTCTCAAAAATCAATTTAAATTTTGATCAAATGAACTTGTACAAGGTTGAGGTCTATATAGGTGTTACAGTTGCACACGCAGTGTTTGAATATGAAAGAATAGCTTCAATTCTTTCGCAAAAGTATGGCTCGCCTATCCTTGAAGAAATAGATGGGGCAGCTTGGAGGAATGCATCAACTTGTGGCACAGAAATTATTCTTACGCTAACACCTAGTCATGAACAGATAGGTATTGTTTATACATCTCCTGAACTTACTGTAAGTGAAGATGATTTAGAAGCCTCGAAAGACTTGTTCTAAGCTTTGGAAATAATCAGGATCAAGATGAAAGATAAGTTAGATGTCAATATGAACAAAACAGCAAAAATCCAGCAACTTGAACTGCTCCGTGATGAGATTGAAGCTTCTATGACAAATGCTTGGCTTTTTCCCAATCGTGAACCTGTGCAGGGGTTTTTAGGAACTGGGTCAGTTATGTTTGTAGGTGAGCGTCCTTCAACTAGTAACTTTAATTGTAAGCCGGCTCGCTTTCTCTACTCGCTTTTAGAAAAACATCGTGTGCCAGATGCTCATTTAACCGATGTCATCAAAACTCGTGCTGGCGTCAATGACCCCTACCCGGAAGATCTGTCGCTGTACTGGCACTTCTTGAACCGCGAATTGAAAATTATCCAACCACGGTTAGTAATTGCTTTCGGACCAAAGGTTTATAACATTCTGCAACTCAGCCTTTCAGTACATAAGTTGCTACTCAAACAAATAAATCATTACGCTTCTACAAGGTGGGGTGCTAATAAGGAAAATATCTTAGATGAGCAAATCAGGTTAGCCGTAACGTCAACGCCCCTGCTCGCTTCCGAACAAAACTGTAGCAAAAGCCAGTTTTTGAAGCTCTGAGTATGAGAATTTCTTGAGCCTATTGTGCAGTGAGATTTGTAACAATGAACATTACACTTGATGTTTCGCCAGAACTTGAAGGGCAATTGCAGCAGGCGGCGCTGGTTCAGGGAACCGATGTTCCTACCTATCTTCTGGACAGTGTTCGCCTGCGTCTGCGGCCCGACGTCCTGACCGAAGCGGAAGCGTCTCTCTTGCAGGTCATCAATGCGCCTCTTGCCTCGGAATCTCGGTCTGAGCGTGATGCGCTGCTCGTGGTGCAGGCACAGCGTGAGCTGACAGGGGATGAACTGGAAACCCTCGCGGATCTAATCGATGCTGTCGAAATGGCAAATGCAAAACGGTGGCAGGCTCTCGGGGAGTTCGCCCATTTGCGCGGGCTGACTCTACCGGAAGTCATTAAAGATTTATCGCCCGAAGCATGGCCCTACAGGCAGTTTGGCGCAGGACGTCATTTGCTGGCGGGTGTTGATGTTGATGAACTAATGGCCGTGCCAATTGAGGATATGTTTGCAGACTATATGCCGGGAGAAAACTTGTGACCGACCTACGATTGATGAATAACTTGACGAAATGGGCTGATACGCTGGTGCAGTATAGCCTGGACTTGCAGCCGAATGAGCAGGTGCTGATCCGTGTTGACGAAGCGGCGATCCCGCTGGCAAAAGAGGTCTACCGTGCGGTGCTTCAAACCGGTGCCCATCCGCATGTTCAGGTCGCAATCGATGGGTTAGACGAGATCTTCTTGACCACGGCCACGGATGCTCAGCTTGATTGGGTTTCCCCAATCAAACAGTTTGAGTACGAGAACATCGATGCCCTTTGTGCGATTATCGCGCCGTCGAATACGTCTGCGCTTGCGGGTGTGGCAGCAGGGAAACAATCACGGGCACAAAAGGTCTCAAGCACGATTCGAAAATCTCTGTTCACACGCTCTGCGGAAGGAAAAGCCAAATGGAGTTTAACTCTTTATCCGACGCAGGGTGCGGCACAGAACGCGAAGATGTCTCTGGCCGACTACGAGCAGTTCTTGCTGAAGGCAATGCTGCTGGACAAAGAAGACCCGGCGGCGGCCTGGAAAGAGTTCTCAAATCAGCAGCAGCGGTATGTCGATTATCTGAACAAAGTCGAAACGCTAAGATTCGTGGCAAACGATACGGATCTGACCATGCAGGTCGGTGGGCGGCTCTGGGTCAATTCAGATGGTCACAAGAACTTTCCAAGCGGCGAAGTGTTCACGGGTCCCATCGAAGATAGCGTCAATGGAACCGTGCGGTATACGTTCCCGACGGCGCATTTGGGGCATGAAGTGGACGATGTTAAGCTGACATTTAAAGATGGCCGGGTGGTCCGTGCGGAAGCGGCGCGTGGGTTAGGTTTTCTGGAAGCGATGCTCGACAGTGACCCAGGAGCGCGGATTTTAGGTGAGGTCGCAGTCGGGACCAACTACGGTGTCCAGCAGTTCACGCGCAATACTCTGTACGATGAGAAGATCGGCGGGACATTCCATCTGGCGCTCGGGAACGCCTATCCTGAAACGGGCGCGACTAATGTCTCGTCGGTGCATTGGGATATGGTCTGCGATATGCGTCCTGACGCGGGTGGGGGAGCCATCTATGCCGATGGAATTCTGATCCACGAAAATGGGCAGTGGACGATCTAGCGGATCTAATAATCGACTGAAACGACTGCCGTAATGTTTTTGTCCAGCGACGTTGTATCGTCCTCATTGCCGTCGCCTGCCTGGGCCGATGTATAGAGCGGCGTGATCTGTGGAACGAACATCTTGGCGGCTCGTACATCGCCAAGCCGGCAGCCGCTGCTTTCGGCGATTTGTTCCGCCCGGTCCCGAGCATTCTTCGCGGCTTCCGCCTGCATAGTCGTTTTCAGGTTGCTGAGCTTGGTGTAGAGATACAGCGGGGTGTCGGATTTAAAGGGAATGCCCTGGCTGATAAGCGCAGTCGATTGCCGGGAAAGTCCATCTACAAGATCGACTGAGTGTGACTTGACTTCGATTGTCTGGGTCAGTGTATAGCCCGTGATCTTTGTCGTAGCCACATACTGCCCTGTCCGTGGGTTTTTGACCTGTTCATAGACCAGCTCCTCACTGACTGCGTCAGGAGTGACTTCGGCTGCTGCTACTCCTTTGGCGAGCAGATAGGCTCTGACCTTGACGACATTGGCCTCTAGCGGTTTGTACGCTTCCGCGATAGTCGTCGCACTCTGGCTGAGGCTGCCGTTCCAAATGATAAAGTCCGAACGGATCGGCTTTCGAGCGGAGCCATCCACATGAATCAACTCATCCTTGCTTTTGATCCGCACCATTGAGCGCGAAAGCACAACTGTGCAGACAATCAATGTCAGGCAGACCAAGCCTGCGGTGATGAGAAAATAAAATGCCCTTGATTCTCGCATGACTTTTTCCGCTCTTTCTGACTAAAACAAGCCTGTAATCTGTCCAAGTGCATCAACATCGATATCCAGCGCGGCAGGGTGCTTCGGCAGTCCTGGCATGGTTAAGATATCGCCTGCCAGAGCAACGACAAAGCCTGCACCTGCGGACACTGTCAGCGCCCGGACGTGGATTTGAAAACCAGTCGGCGCTCCTAACTTTGTCTTGTCATCAGACAGCGAGTTTTGCGTCTTGGCGATACAGACCGGCATCTTATCGAAGCCATGCGCTTCCAGCCAGGCAATCTGCTTCATGGCTTCGGCACTGATTTCGACACTGTCTGCGCCGTAGACCTTGGTCGCAATGGCATGAAGCTTTTCGGGGATGGGCAGTGCAGCATCATAGATTGGCTTGAACGTGCCGGGCGTCTCTAACGTATCCAGCACGGCCTGACCTAATTTCATCCCCCCGGCACCGCCTTCGCCCCAGACATTGTTGACGGCGACACGCCAGCCTTTCTGCCGGCAATGACCAGCGACGGCTTCTACTTCGGCGGCCGTATCGGTGGCAAATGTGTTGACCGTGACCACAACAGGAACACCGATCTGCCCGACGTTCGCCGCATGACGATCCAAGTTCGGCAGGCCACGCACCACTGCGTCGACATCTTCGCGATTCAAATGTGTTTTGGCGATCCCCCCATGCATTTTAAGAGCGCGAACCGTCGCGATCAGCACGACCGCATCCGGCGAAAGCGCAGGCCTGCGCGGGGCGGCAACGATGTCGCAGAACTTCTCGAAGCCAAGATCTGAGCCGAACCCAGCCTCTGTCACGACATAATCCCCCAGCCGCAGGGCCAACTTGGTTCCCAGCACAGACGAGCAACCGTGCGCGATATTGCCGAACGGCCCGCCATGCACGAATGCCGGTGTGCCTTCCAATGTCTGAACCAGGTTTGGCTTGATCGCATCCCGAAGCAGCGCGGCCATGGCTCCATGAGCGCCCAAATCAGATGCCGTGATGGGCTTGCCTTTAACCGTCTGCCCGACCACGATACGGCCCAATCGCTCTTTCAGTTCAGCCAGTGACTCGGCAAGGCACAAAATCGCCATGACTTCCGAGGCGACCGTGATCTGGAACCCGGACTGCCGGGGATAACCGTTCGCCTTGCCGCCCATTCCGACTACTGTCTCGCGCAGTGCCCGGTCGTTCATATCTAAACAGCGCTTGTGGGCGATTGTCCGCACATCTAGTCCCAGCGCATTTCCCTGGTAGATATGGTTGTCTGTCATCGCCGCCAGCAGGTTATTCGCAGATCCCAGCGCGTGCATATCACCTGTAAAGTGGAGGTTGATGTCTTCCATCGGCAGTACCTGTGCATGACCGCCCCCCGCCGCGCCGCCCTTCATTCCGAAGACAGGGCCTAACGATGGCTCCCGTATGGCGGCTATTGCCTTTTTGCCTAATTGACATAATCCCTGCGCCAGCCCGATAGTGACTGTTGTTTTGCCTTCTCCTGCGGGCGTCGGTGTGATCGCGGTGACCACAATCAGCTTACCGCGTGGCCCCCCTGCCCCCAATTCTGGGGGAGTCAGAAGTCGGTCCAGCGACGGCAGGCTGATTTTGGCTTTGTCCCGCCCGTAAAGCTCCAAGTCGTCAAGTGACAGTCCTAAATCAGCAGCGACATCGACGATCGGACGCGGCGTGGCAGAATGAGCGATTTCTAGATCGGTCGGCATAACTTAACTTTTACTTTCTCGTCTCGTTAGGATAGATCTCTATTTGTGACCCTTCGGCAAATACTACCGAATCAGGCTCTCGCCCCTGCAAAAACTGCCAGCAATCGCCGTACAGGTGAGCGAAATCGATCTTCATCGTGTATTCTTCAATTGGGTACACGCGCCATGTCGGATGCCACACTCGGAAAGAAGTCAGCTTTCCACCACGCGATACATTGAAGCCCGCAGGCTGTTCTTTTACCCAAGTTTCAAAGCTGCCATGCGGCGATTCTTTCGGTGGACAGGACGCAGTCACTGCCACCATCTGTGATCTGCCGTCAACCACAAAATCATGCCGCACCCGCCGCAGATCGCCCACCTGCGTGATCCGGTTCGTCATCGGGATAGACGTGTACGGCTCATTGTAAAGCAGCTTCGCCAAGCCGCAGACAATCGGGTTTGGGGCCAGCTCACGCACAAAGACAACGCCGCGCTGTCCCTTTTAGGTCACATAGAACCGCAGATTAAACTCTGGAAAGTCGCAGAGGGAGCGCGGGTAGGGGACACTCCACCCCAGCACCCGCGTCTGCGTGAAATTGAACGCGACAAGGCTACACCACGCGCTTCCTTCCCACCGGTCTAGTTCCAGCCCTTCCGGCAGATACGGCAGAAGCGCATCGTCAGAAACGGCATAAGAAATCAAAATCAAATCCGACCAGACGGCAGTGAGAAATGGAGTCATGGATCAACAACGCTGACTATGGCCTGTAACACCCGCTTGAACATATCTTGATGCATTACCCCGATACGCCGATCTACCACATCCCCGGACGCGGCGAAAAGGTACAAAGGTCGGAGGTAGCTTTGTGCGTCCAGTTTTCCAAGAACGATGTCGGATGGCTGTAATTCAATACTCTGCGGGTCACTGGTATCCTGCGTGGAAATCATACAGACCAAATAATCCGTACCGCCGAGATACGGCAGTTCCGCGACTACTAAGCAGGGGCGAGGCTTGGCACTGCTGGCATCGGAGAACGGAAACGGAAGAACCACGATATCGCCGCGCTTATACCGTGCCATGTTCTCTATCCTCCAAATACTTCCAGGCAGCGTCCTCTTCCGGTCTGTTCCAAATGCGGCTTAAGACTGGTTCAGCAGCCAGCATTGTCAACCGGCCCAGCGATTCTTCCGAAGTGTTTTCTTCCCAATCCTCCTGCTGCACGGCGTGAGCAATCAATGAGGGCAAATAGTCTTCCAAAGAAATGCCCTTGGCCGCGGCTTTTGCTTTAGCAAGCTGTTCGATTTCAGGCGCAAGTTCAAATGTAACACTCATTGATTTTCCCGTTTCTATCAGCATGATGCAGTGCTTCCAAAACCAGTTCTGCGGCATTGGCGATAGTATCAGCATAGCCAATCGTGTGAAACCACGGAGGGGCTACCCGATACGCAATTTCGTAGCCATCAGGAACGAGCCACTTGTTTACGTCCGCATTGATGGTAACTAATCTTTTCTTCCAAGTGTCTTCATCGGTTAGCACTAGCTCATCCATAGACTTGAAAGCGTATGTGTCTGGGCCGACGACATTACCTTCTAAATGTTCGATCAAATCCGCTATCATGTTGCATCTTTTCGTCACCTGCGATTCATCTGCCATCCTGCGGAATGTCTTGGCAAAATTTGAACCTGCCTGACCTGAAATGGGAATAAGCCGCATAATAGCCTCCTGTTCATACACGATCAGCCATTTAAGCCGCCAGTAATACACGTTCGATACTCTGCGGAAGTTCGAGCGGTACGAAGCAGTCAGCGGGATATAAGTAATCCTCGCCTGACTCGTCAATAACTCGCAGGTAGCCAGTTTCATTTGCGGCAGGGGGTAGAACGGCGTAGGCTTTACGCAGTTCTAAATCGTCATCTTTCCCTTTGAGGATGCAAAGGACGAAATGGACTTGGTTTTCGGCGGCAGCTTGACTCATAATTTATTCTCGTTTCAGTCCAAAAAGCGCTTAATCTTCATGCGGCGACGGCCAACGCCGTTTGCCTCGTACCAATGAACTTCTGCAATACGAATTGAGGCGTCTGCCATTCTTACCGTAGCACGGCCTTTCAGCTTGCGCCAGCGGCCAGGCCCGAATTGTTCTCGCAGCCACTGAATGTCATGGATACTACTGCTGACAGCAATGCGATCAACTTCTGTAATCTGTCCGATAATCTCAAATGTCACATCCGTGTTCCTCCCGACAAGTGATTTCTGTTATTCCTCCACAAGTGGCAGGCTGAAAGCGCGGAGCCATTCTTGGAGCTTGGCGACACGGGCCGGCTGCTCGGTCGGGATGACAATCGGGCGGCCTCGGGTGTCTATCACCAAACCAACTACGCCGCCTTCGACGGTGACGGTGCGGGACTTGCCTTTGCCGGAACCGATGTCGAAACCTTTGGCGGGAGTGATCGTGGCTTCGTCGCTCTGGCCGTCAGCCAGGGGCAGGAGGCGGAGCTGACCGAAGGGGACGACTTCGGTCTTGCCGCTCTTGAAGGCGACGGTAAGGCACGGCTCGCCGTCTTTCGCGGTGCCGATGGGCGCGATGGCGTCGCCGAGCTTGATCAAACAGTCACGCTCAAAGACCTGCGTCGCAGCTTCGGGCAGGATCGTGGAGAGTACGCCGAGCTGAGGCATCATGAAGATGGAGTCGACGGCCAGCATTGTCACGCCTTCGGGCAGATAAGCGTCAAGCATCATCAGGGCCGACTGACCGCGATGAGGGGCATGGGACAGAACGCCGCCGCTGCCGACGATCATGTTGAGCTGGAGCATTTCGACCAGTGTCTTGCCGGTCGCTTTGTCCAGTTCCATGCCCGCTTCGGTATGGCCGCCTTTGAGGCCGCGTGCCAGTGACTTATGGTGGTCGAACGCCAACCGCAGGGCTTCCCGGGCGACGGCCTGTTCGATCTGCAAGTCTTTGAGCGTTTGCGGGATCGTCGTCGGACGGATCATCTTGTTGCGTAATTGGTTGCGGAGGTAAGCATCGTCAGCCTCGAATGGAATCCAGCGGGCGATATTCGGCAGGCCAGCCTCGGTCAGCACATTACAGATGGAGTAGGACATACCGAGATTGGCAGAGACAGTGCGGACGAAGTTGTTGTTGAAGACCGAGAAGACGTCCGTAGTCGCCCCGCCGATGTCGACGCCCAATACGTTGATCTTGCGCTCTGCGGCGATCGTTTCCATGATCTTGCCGACGGCGTTTGGCGTGGACATGATGCCGGATGATGTCCAGGTCATCAGCTTGGCGTAACCAGGGGCCTGCTGCATGACATGCTCTAGAAAAAGGTCGTGGATGGCTTCGCGGGCAGGGCCTAAATTCTCGCGGTCGAGAGTAGGACGTAAATTGGGGACTTCGCGCAGGTCGACCGTGTCCCCGACGATCTCTTCGACAGCTTGGCGGGCTTCCACATTGCCGGCGTAGATCACCGGCAGCTTGAGGCCAATGCCTAATCGCGGCTTCGGATCGGCAGAGCGCAGCATCTCGGCCATTTCGGTCAGGTGGGTGACGGTGCCGCCGTCTGTGCCGCCGGACATCAGGATCATATCCGGGCGCAGGGCGCGGATACGCTCGACTTTCTGGTAGTCTTTGCGGCCATCGTCTACAGCGATGACATCCATAATGATCGCGCCTGCGCCAAGCGCCGCCCGCTGCGCCGACTCGGCGCTCATGGATTTGACCACGCCGGCAACTGTCATTTGCAGTCCGCCGCCTGCCGACGATGTGCTGAGATACAAATCCACGCCGCTGCCGTCAGGCCGGGTAGGGGTAATGACTTTGCCGTTCTCATCTAAGATCGTCCGCCCGGATAATTCTTCGATCTCACGCGCGGCATTGGAGACGCCGACGGTAACATCGTCAAACGGCGCTTCAACGGTGGTCGGCGCTTCGCCTCGGGTGGTCAGCCGGTACTCGTTTCCCTGCTTCTCGATGAGAATGCATTTGGTCGTCGTGCTGCCGCAGTCGGTAGCGAGTATCGTTTGAATGGGTGCGTTCTCAGGCATGGGTGTTCCTATCGTGAATCTTGAATATTGCGTGTGATTTCTGGCCGGGCCACTCGAAGATAACCATGCGGCAGTAGTTCGGTCAATCGCACCGCGCGGATTCTGTCTTCGATGCTCAAAATTACCTGGATCTCGGGATAATAATCGGTCAGTATTTGCCGGCACCGACCACAGGGCGCAATTACGCCTCGGTCCCTATCGGCCACGGCGACAATTGCCAGTGCCTTCGCTCCGCCTCCGTCAGAGGCCAGCCGGGCCAGTGCAACAATCTCCGCGCATGGTCCACCCGTGAAATGATATAAATTCATGCCGCTATAAATCGCGCTGTCATCGGCATAAATGGACGCCGCGACCGGGTGGTTATCTCCATCACCACTCCGCGCTAACATCTCCGAAGCCGACTGAATAAGGCTGCCTATCACAGTTTTGTCAATCATCTGCATGGGCACCAGTGTTCCTATCGTTCTTCCAATTTTGGTTCAGGTTTGACTATTTCCCAGTCATAAGGCGGAGGAAGGCGCATCGTTAAGCCGCTTAATGCCTGCTTCAGCGTGTCCGCGTTTGCTTTCGGCAGCCGACTTCCGAAATTGCCACCTCGTCCATCCGGGTCTAAAACGCGGTTGACTGCGTCCTCGACTTTGCCTTCTTTGACCATCTCGGCGATACGCATCATCACATATTCGTCCATAATGTTCTGATGAATGCTGACACCACTGGCCGTGTTCTCGCCATCCACGAAATGATCAGGATTAAAAATAGGTTCTCCCTCTGCAGTCTCATCCATTTCGTGCCATCCAGCGATGTCCCATCCGTCATAACCGTCTTTAGCCCAAATATGCAAGCCGCTTTCGTCGTCCCATAAGTAGTAATCGCCGCGCATATACGCCATGAACATATTCTCCGAAGTTGCCCAAGAAATACGACCATGCCATTCATGGCATGGTCATGAATAATAAGCAATGCCGTAACAATTCATAATTGTAGCATAAGCGCCAGGCAAAAACGGAACCATACTAGGTTTTTGGGTGTTAGGTAATCATGCCTATCTTAGAAACACCACCGACATCTGTCCAGGAGACGCTTCGGCAACCTCGTGACGGTCAGGAGCGCGGCTACTCGCCGGAACCACGTCTGACACTCAAAGCAGACTTAGACCAGAACGGTCGATTCGGCGAGCGATGGCTTGTCGTCGATCAGACCCATTTGCGCGTTCTCCGCGAGTCATCTCGCGGACCGGCCCAGGTTGAGTTGGACTTGCCGCTGAGTGAGATCAAGGAAGCAAAAGCGGATAGTTTGGTTGGTAGTGGGGCACTTCGGCTTGTTCTGGCAGACGGTCAGGTGCGCGAAGCGGTGCGTTATACACTGGCGTCTGCTCCGGCATTTCAGGCGGCGGCGCGGGTGCTGAGTGCGTACATCAAAGAAGAGGAGCCATCGGATTCGCTGCTGGCAGACTTCGACAGCAAGAAAAGCTGCGGCAAGTGCGGCGATCCTCTGCCGGATGACACGAATGTCTGCCCAAAATGCGTCGACCGCAAAGCCGTCCTGCTGCGCCTGCTTTCCTATGCGCTGCCGTACAAAGCTCGCGTCGTGCTGGTAACAGTGCTGATGCTTCTTGGCACGGGTGTCAGCTTGCTGCCTCCAATTTTAAACAAGCATCTGGTCGATGATGTTCTTATCCCGCATCACTTCCAAAGCTGGATTGGCGGCATCGTGCTGGCGTTGATCGGTGCAAACGTGCTCGGGATTGCCATTAATGTCTGGCGCGGACGGCTGGTGGTCTGGATGTCCAACCACATGGTGCATGTGATTCGGGTGCAGGCCTATGACCGGCTGCAATCTTTGTCGCTTGGCTACTACGATAAGCGGCAGACCGGGTCGCTGATGTCGCGGGTCACTCAGGATGTCGGCGAATTGCAGGACTTTCTGGTTCAGGGCATCACATTTTTCCTGGTCAATACGCTGATTATTGTCGGCATATTGGTCGCTTTGATGGTCTACAACTGGCAGCTAACGCTGCTTGTGCTGATTCCAGTGCCGCTGACCATTGTTGCGACACGGATGCTGTGGCAGATGCTGCGGACCCGGTTCCAGCGGCTTTGGCACCTGCGCGGCAATCTATCAGCCAGTATCAACGCGGCGATCTCGGGTGTCCGGGTCGTGAAAGCGTTTGCCCAGGAGTCTCGCGAAGCTTCAAGATTTCGCCTTAAATCTCAAGCGCTCTTTGAAGCCAATGTGGTTGTCCAGCAGGCATGGAACACGTATTTCCCAATCCTATCGTTTCTGACGACTATTGGCATTTATATCATCTGGTTCTATGGAGGCCGCGAAGTCTTCTCGAACACCAGCAATTCGCCGCGTTTGATGACTTTAGGAACGCTGACCCTATTTATCAGCTATATTGGAATGCTGATGGGACCGCTGCAGCAGATGACTCAGATCGCTGACTGGCTTTCCCGTTCGACTGCCAGTGCTGAGCGGGTGTTCGAAGTCATTGATGCCGAACTTGAGATCGCTGACACAAGCGACGCAGTCGCAATGCCGCATATGGAAGGACGGGTCGAAATGGCGGGGGTCTGGTTCTCCTATGACAAGAACCAGCAGACATTGGAAGATGTCTCTATTGAGGTCGAGCCGGGCGAGATGATCGGTCTGGTCGGCCATTCCGGTGCCGGCAAGTCGACGATTATCAACTTATTGTCGCGTTTCTACGATGTCAAAGATGGTGCGATTTTGATTGACGGTGTAGACATCCGTAAGATCAAGATGGAGGATTTGCGCCGCCAGATCGGGGTTGTTTTGCAGGAGCCGTTCTTGTTCCCCGGCACGATCTCGGATAACATCGCGTATGCGAAACCGGACGCAACGCCTATTGAGATCATGCAGGCCGCGAAAGCTGCGAACGCGCACGAGTTTGTCATGCGCTTCCCGGACGGCTACGATACTTATGTCGGTGAGCGGGGAGCGCGGTTGTCCGGCGGTGAGCGTCAGCGGCTGTCCATTGCCCGTGCAATCCTGCATGACCCGCGCATCCTGATCTTAGACGAAGCGACAGCCTCTGTCGACACGGAGACGGAGAAGCAGATACAGGAAGCCATGGCGCGTCTGATCCAGGGCCGGACAACATTTGCGATTGCTCACCGCCTTTCGACACTGCGAAATGCCAGCCGATTGATGGTCATGGAGAAGGGCAAGCTGGTCGAGCTTGGCACCCACGATGAGCTGCTGAATAAGCCCGAAGGCGTCTTCCGCCGACTAGTCGACATGCAGCAGGAAGTCAACAAGCTTAAAGAAAACTTTGTGGAGGCCTAACAGATCATGGTGGCTACCGAAACAGACAACCCGTTCGCAGTGCGAGTACTGGACCCGAAATCCATCCGGCTCTTTCGGACACATCCGCAGGATACGACCGTGCGTGCGACGATTGAAGGGGATCGGTCCTGGCGCGAAGTGCGGATTGCCCGCGCCTTCCCGCTGTCTGATCCCGACCGCTATATTGGTCTACGGGATGGCAATGACAAAGACATTGGGATGCTGGAATCTCTCTCGGGGATTGATGGGGAGTCTCACGCGATTATTGAGGAAGAACTGGAACGGCGCTATTTCACACCGCAGATTACTCAGGTGAATTATGTCGATGAGGCATTTGGAGTTGTCACCTGGGAAGTGGAGACGTCGAAAGGGCCACGCCGGTTCCTGGTCCGTAATTTGCGTGACAGCTCATATACGCTTGGAAGCAGCCGGGTCATGATGACTGATGTCGACGGCAACCGATACGAGTTTCCGGATGCCCGAACCATGGGACCAAAAGCACTGCTGGTGTTGTCAAAGATTCTCTGACACGAAAAAAGCCCGGCAGGAAGATTTCCTGCCGGGCTTTTGCTATTTGTTGTCAGACCGAGCGGCGGCCTGTCAGGAATTGATACAAGAACACAATCACAGCCACTACAAGCAAAACATGTATGATTGGGCTGGCAACATGAAACAGCAAGAAGCTGACCAGCCAACCAATGACCAAAACTGCACCAATAATATAAAGTAAACTTCCCATTGCGCGTTATCCTCCTTTGGTAGGTAGCTCTATCATTCCCTGTTATGGCTGAACTAAATCCTGTAAACTCGCGGTGCCGGATAATATAATCCGGCTGTCGGTGACGCTGGAGTCCGTCACCGTCAGCGGAGCTTTGAGACCTGATAAATCAATCACAGGATTGACGCTTTCCGTGGCGAGATTGATCAGACCGGCAGGCAGAGGCACGGAACCGAGTTGTGCCCCGCTGGTCATAAAATCCAGCTTGCTTGGGTCGTCCGCATTCGGGCGAAACGAACCAGCTAAGGCCGCCGTCGTTTGCAGACCGAGGAAAGTCACAGGAACATGAGCTTCAACTTTGTCAGGCAGCAAGGTCACCACCAGGCCGGGGAGGAGCGGCTTTGAAGCTGCGAGGCAGCGGTCTAGATTTGTCTGACCGAGAGATGCCGTAAAAGTCGTCTCGCCGATGTGAGTCAGCTTTCGGTTCTTCGGATCGAAAGCAATATCTTTCGCGTTGATGTCCAGCGTATCCAGAGTCAATGTTGGCGATAATTGGACTCCCTCTCCCTGAATATGCACGGCGCGGGCACGGCCCCGTGTCAGTGCAAATGGGTCGCCGTTGACCTGGACATCGTAATGCGCGGCGGGGCCGAGCACTCTTGGGAGAGCGTCGGCGATCTTGTGCGCGGCAGTCTCCTGAACAGGGTTTCCGCACCCTGCCGTAAGTACCGCACCAATCAGGATAAAGCTGTAGCTACGCGGTTTTTGGATCATAAGTGTTGGAAACAATCACGCTGTCTGCTCCGATTGTCTGAACTGATGTCAGCGGCAGATGCGGCTTGCCGTGAAGTGCGTTTGCCAGTATACCAGCGGCCAGAAGCAAATAGGGTACCGTCAGAGTCTGCGTATCCACACCAATATCGGCGATTTTTCCGAGAACGGTCCCCTCTGGGTTCAGCACTGGAAGGTTTTCAACTGTCTTAGCTGCCAGTTCCCCGGTGAGTGCGGAAGGCCCGTCCAGCAGGGCTGTTTCAGATTCAAGTGTCAGGGCATCGTCCCCTAAGCCCTTGACATCGCCTGCCGGCAGGAATTTGGGCTTGGAAAACATTCCGCCACGATCTATGAAAAAACCGGTGATACGTCCGGAAGAAGGATCGAAAACGACGTCATCGACCCGACCCAGCTTTTCCCCGCCCGTCAATGTCATTACGGCCAGACCCGCGAGTTCCCGCCCTGTTTTCACTACCATTTTGTCTGCCTCTTTCGCAAATTACGCTGGTTTATACTACCCCATGCCGTCAGGGCACAAACTCAGAATTCTTACGTATCATTTCTTACGTGCGGTTGAACGGTTGGGGGAAAGGGTAACTAGGCTATGCCAGGACAATAAGAAAGAAGGGAAACCATCTTGAAGAACTTGAAGAAACTATGGCTGCTCACTGGAGCGGCCACCTTGATGTTCTCCGGCATCCATGCCGGATTGGCCCAGAAAAGGCCCATGCAGGCGACACTTCCGACCGTCCCGGTCCCGGCTCCTGCCGACCCTGCCCCGCCGGCAGTTCCGGCTCCTGCCGACCCTCCGTCGCCGGCAGCACCTGCCCCGGCTGATCCGCCGCCACCGGCAGCCCCATCGCCGGGAGCTAGTCCGCTTCCAGCCCCTGGTGATACCCCGGCAAATCCGGCTAACCCAGCCCCGAGTACTCCCGGTAATGCCGGACCAGGTACAGGTGCGGGTGTCGGCGGAACGGGCGTACCTGGCTGACATAGCCTAACGCTAGACTATTTTGCGCGAACTGCCGGACGATCAAGGATCGTCCGGCAGTTCTTTTTCTGAGAATATATCGGCAAGCTCTCCGGCCGAAGTCAGACGTGCAAGGCCGATTTCGTAAAGCTCTAATCCTACTGCGGAAGCCACGAGTGCCAATCCGACCAGCATCGGAATAAGGCCAAGTATCCCAATCTTTGATGTATGCGACGACAGCATAACCACGAGAACAGTCGCCACAAAAGCCAGCAATGCGATCGACAATAAAGCGCTGGCACCCCACATCGCCGTGATTCGCCGATGGTACAGGTCAAGCTGGCGCTTCAAGCTCTCCCGACGCACAGAGGAACAAGCCACAGCCCGGTATTCGCCGGTCAGCCGCCGCATCTGGTCGGACATGCTGCTGTATTTCCCCGTGTAGCCTGAGAGAAGAATCGCCGTGGTTGAGATAAGACCGACAGGAGCGACGACATTTCCGATAATACTTGTGAGGCTTGTCGTAGTTTGAACAGTGAGAGTCGGCATATATCCTCCAAGCGTAGGCTGTTACGCGGCGTGAATTGTCAGCACAGTGACTTCAGGAGGGCAGCAGAACCGGGCCTGTGGGCCCATCATGCCGACTCCACGCGTTGTATAGACTAAGTGGTTCTGCGCCTGCTGCAAACCTTCTGGGTACTTGCGTCCGTAAGTCGGGCAGTGCAAAGGCGGCAGACCGGGGATTCGGATCTGCCCGGCATGGGAATGGCCTGACAACTGCAAATCAAACCCCAGCGGTGCTTCATCGGCATAATCCGGTTCGTGAATGAGCAGGATTCTGGCGGCGTCAGGAGGCACTTCCTGCAACGCTCGAATCGGATCATAGGCAAACACGCTTCTTGATTCCATGCCGACAATCCAGACATCGCCCGCGTCTGGAAACGGAACCGCACGGTTCCGGAGGACCTGGAATCCTACCTGCTCCAGCGCAGCCGCCACCTGCCCGGAGAACCCATTGGCGTAATCATGGTTGCCGAGCACGGCAAAGACCCCGCGCGGCACGTTCCGCAGCGGTGCCAGCGCATTCGCGCTGGCGACAATCCAGCTTGAAGGGCGGTTACTAGAGATGTAATCTCCCGTGAGAAAGACAATGGCGGGCTTTTGAGCCAGCATAAGCTGAACTGCATGAGCTATCCGAGCCTCGGCCCGGCTGTCCTGGCAGTGCAGGTCGCTGAGCTGTCCGACCCTCATCCCCGATGCCGCTACCGGCCAGCCCTTGATCGAGATGTCATGATGTGTCACTCGCGGATGATCCGGCTCGACCTCGAACGCATAAGTCGGCGTGCCGAGACCAGCAAGAGCAGTGGCTGCACTTATCTTCAGAAATCGACGCCGGGCAGGCGATGCAGGTTGAACAGAGTTCCTCATAATTATTGCCGGCAGCTAAACGGACATTTCGCGGCGTCGGGCCAGGGCGAACAAAAAGCAGAAACTCATCACGATTCCCGCGCACCAGTAGGGTGCGGTCGCGCCGACATTCTTGTACAGGTATCCGGCGGTCGCCGGGCCGGTCGCTCGTGCCAGGCTGTCGAACGAAGCCGAAAGGCCAAGCGCCGCGCCCTGTGCGGTCGCTTTGCGCGAGACTAGGGCACGAAGGGACGGAGCGTTGAGGCCGCTGCCGATGGAGATTGGGATCATCGGACCGATCAGCAGAATGGAGAGCAGGGGAGCCAGCGGAAAACACAGAAAGCCGAGTGCCATCAGGCCGATGCCGACCACGACCAGGCGGGCTTCACCGTAACGTTTCACGAGTGGCCGGATAAGACCGCCTTGAATCACGACAATCAAAACACCGATATAGGCGAACACGCCGCCGGCTGCCGCGACGCTTTGATGCTGACTCAAGCCCGGCTCCAGATGCTGCTTCAGATAAACAGTGAAAGTCCCTTCCAGGTTGCCGAATGCAAAAGTCACGGCGAACGTCAAAAGATAGAGGAACCCGATTGGTCCTCGCACAGCTTGCGTCATCAAGCCAATCCGTGATAGGAAACCTGCGGGTGATTTGCCCGGTCCTGGCGCGGAAGTTTCAGAAGAGCGCGGCGGCTCAGGCAGAATGCGGGCGATATAGATCAAATTGCCCAGCGCCAGGATCGCTGAGAAGTATAGGGGCCAGGCAAGGCCGAACTGACCGATCAAACCGCCCAGCGCCGGGCCGAGAATAAAGCCGACGCCGAAGGCTGCTCCCAAGTAGCCCAGCCCCATCGCCCGCAGGTTCGGCGGGGTGATGTCGGCGGCGTAAGCCTGCGCTACTGACAGCGAGGCCGACGAAAAAATTCCTGCAAGTATCCGTGCCGCAAACTGACCATTGATGTTATGGGATGACAGTCCGAACAGCGTATAAAAAACCGCATCCCCGATCAGTGATCCGATGAGTATCGGCTTGCGCCCGATCTTATCGGAAAGCGCTCCCCAGAGTGGTGCGAACAGGAACTGCATCAGGGCATAGCTCGCGCCCAGCCAGCCGCCATACTCGCCGATGCGCGGGTCGTGCGAATTCGTCAGATGCAGGCCCTGCTGGACATAATCCGGGATCAGCGGAATGATGATGCTGAACCCAAGAACATCGATCATGACCGCCAGCGCCAGCAGCGCCAGCATGACATGCATCTTCCGATCTTCCGGGCTGAGTGCTTTTTTGCCGTCCGTTACTTTTTTGTCTGTCTTGTCTTGGTTGGGGGAATCGGTCATAAAAAGTCTCGTCTCCGTCAGCGTCTCCAGACAGTATACCCTAGCCGTCTTCACGCAAAGAAAACAGCTTGTTTGCTGGGAAGGATTTTTCTAGGGGCATGATGAATCTTTCCACATTATCCGTTTCCGTCTGAGAGGAGTGCATTTTTCATGGCTATTACTGATCCTACAAACATCCCTGACACAGATTCTCCCCGGCCTTCCTGGGAGACGCCGCGCCCGGCGGCCCAGACCTGGCGGCCGGCATCCCTTCCGCCCTTATCCTCTACGCCACCTATTAGAGCAGATGTTCCACCGGTTTCATCGCCACAAGCTTCCTATGCACCGCCGGCCTTCGATGCTTCGCCACTAGACGCCTCGGTGAAATACGATCTTGCAGGCAATCCAATTCCCGGCAGCGGGCAGCCCGCTACTCCGCCCCCTGCGCCGTTCGGCTATTCCGCAGGAAATGCACCCGCCGAAGTCTGGCCTCCACCTGTTGGCGGTGCCGGGCAAGGATTTGGAGCGGCGCAGGCCTACCGCAACAATTCCGGTGAGCAAAGCCATCTTCCGCCGGAAATCGAGCGTCTGCGCTGGCATTGGGGAGCGTTTTTCTTCCCGACCTACTGGACCCGCAGGCATGGTCTGAGGCAAGTGGCTTTCATGATCGTCGGCGGTTTAGTTCTGCTGCGGGTCCTTCGCACTGCATTCCTGCCCGCGAACTCGGTGGCCTTCTTCGCGGCCTGCGCCTTGTACGTTGTCGCCTGCTTCGGAGTCAAGGTCTATTTCGGCCTGAACGGACACAAGATCGGCTGGCGCAACCGGCATTTTCCAGGCGGGCTGGAACAATACTTCGAAGTGCAGAAGCGCTGGATGTGGTGGGGCTTCGGCATCAACATTGCCGGGACGGTTTTGCTGATCGCCCTGCTGATCGGAGCTGCGGTAGGAGGCTTCAATCCCATGAACTCTTACGGTTCCTTCAATCGAGGCAGCGGAGGCAGTTACAGTACGGGTTATCACAGCAGCTCCCCCAATAATTTTGGCAATGCCAACGGTGCCAACCAGTGAAAGAGGGAACTCCGATGATTTCTACCGAAACCACTTCCAGCGAGCCGGATGATACCGAGACCCGGTATGATCTTGCGGGAAACCCGCTGCCGCCCCTCGCTAAAGCCGCAGTGCCGCCGGCGGGGATACATTATGCGCCTGCGCCATCCGCCGGCCCCGTCGCTTTTGTGCCTCCGCCCGGCTCTCTTTCGTCCTACGGGCCATCGGCCGGCCAGTCTCCCGCCTATGCGGCAGCCTCAAAAACTCCAAAAGGACCCCTGCTGTATTTCGGACTCACTGCCGGACTCCTGCTTCTGGTCGGGCTGATCTTTGGCGTGGGAGCGCTGAAGCCGAAATTAGTTGCCGCACCGACTTCCTACAAGACTTACACTGCAATTGATAATTCCTTCTCCTGCGATCAGCCCGGCGGCTGGACTCTGCACGAAACAGGCGCGACCAGCGGCATGCTGGCGACGGCAACATTCGAAGACGGTCATGCCCGCGTCCGCATTATCTCCGATGCTACCGGATCGCTGATCGCCGATACAATGAGCAGCGGCAACGCGAACCTGCCTCCCGCCCAGCAGGTTCCGGCCGTGGAGAAACTTCATGCTCTGGACGAAAAGCAGTTTGCCGACGGCATGGCCGACTACAAGGAAGGCGACGCCCAAAAGTTCCAGTCCGGTGCCGGCGACGCTCGCGTCTCCGAATGGACGGCAGAGGGCAGCCTCCACGGCTACCGCGTGACAATGCTTGGCAACGAGCGTGAGTTCACCGTGATCTGTTTCTGCCCTTCTCGTAACTGGGCAGCACTGATGCCTGCGTTCCAGCGTATCATCAGCAGCCTTAAACCGGGCACCGGGTCTTAATGGTCATACTGCTGCCGTACCGGGCGAAGAACCCACCGGAAGTATTTCCGTATGTCACAGTGGCGCTCATCGCGCTGAACACGCTCATCTTTGCGCTGACCAGCCACGACTTCTGGGTCGTGAAAGATGGCGCAGTAGCCCAGTTCGCCGTCTCGCACAATACACTCAGTCCGTGGCGGCTGCTGACTGCGATGTTCCTGCATGGATCTCTGCTGCATCTTGCAGGCAACATGCTGTTTCTGTGGATATTCGGAACGGCGACTGAAGGCAGGCTCCGTCCCCTGCGCTTTCTGGCCGTTTACTTGTTTTCAGGAGCGCTGGGGGGCGTGCTGTCCGACTTCGTGACGGGTCTGATCGACCCGGACATCCCCAATCTTGGTGCGTCCGGCGCGATCATGGGCCTTGCGGGCGCTTATCTGTACTTGTTTCCCTATGCTCCGATCCGCCTTGTGTGGGGGTACTGGATATGGCTCCTGCCGCGCGGCGGCATTACGGAGTGGCAGGCACGCTGGGTCATCCTGTATTTCGTGGGCCTCGACATCTTCAACGGGCTTATCATGGGAACACGTGACGGGGTAGGGCATCTGGCGCATCTCGGCGGCGCGGGAGCCGGGTTTCTGCTGGTCTGGCTGATGCGAGTGCCGCGCGACACCGAAGACATTTCCGAGGTGCAGGCGACCCTGTCGGACATGCGCGATGTCGCCCTGCTGCCGCTGCACGATCTGGAAGCGCTGATGCAGCGCCCCACAACCGACGTCCGCTTGATACTGGCCTACTGCCGTCAGGCCACGATCTCGACCGTCGGAGCCAGCGAAGCCAAATGCTTGTGGGCACTGCATCAATATGGAACGCTCCTGATAGATCAGGCTGACCCTGTACAGCTTGCAGGCGTCCTGCTGCCGCTGTCCCCGGCCTCGGCCGGGCAAGTCTCCCCGGTGTTCTTTCTGCGTCTCGGGTCACGATTAGAGCGGGGAGGTGCCTATGAACCGGCGGTACGGATTTACCACCGGATGTGTGAAGTCTTCCCGCCTGGCCCGGATATTGAAATGGCTTACCTCCGTGTCGGACGTCTGATGGAAAATTTCTATCATGACACTGCTCAGGCGCGTTTTTGCTACACTCAGATGCTGACACTCTTTCCGTACGGCGCAATGGCTGCCGAAGCCGAGCGCGGCCTGCAAAAGCTGGGCTCCCTTCCGACAAATATCTCTTGACAATGTCCCGTTTGTCATTTACAATAAGATTCTATGAACAAACGCTTTTCTCTCATCTGTGCCGGTCTGTCCGCTGCTGGACTGACACTGGCTTCGATTCAGGCAGCAAATTCCCAGGCTGGTCTTCCTCCGCCCCCACCGCCAATTGGCCCCGGTGGAAACAACGCCGCCCCGCCACCCGCTCTGCCGCAGCCGGGGGGTAATCCGAACATTCCTGCGGCAGTTCCCGAGAGGGAGGAACCTGAAACTTTGATTTCTATCGATGCAGCCGCAGGTCGTCATGCGATCAGCCCGCTCATCTATGGCGTCGCGTTCGCCGACAAAGCCCAGCTTCTGGCCCTTAACGCACCACTAAACCGCAGCGGCGGGAATGCGGAAACACGCTACAACTGGCGTCTGAACGCCTCAAACCACGCCGCCGATTGGTACTTCGAGAGCATCGCGGAACAGGACACAGTCCCAGGAGCCGCTGCAGACTCCTTTGTCGCGGACAGCAAAGCAGGCGGGGCGCGACCGATGCTGACAATTCCCATGATCGGCTGGGTCGCGAAACTCGGACCAAACCGGCAGACTTTGCCCGGTTTTTCTGTCGCCAAGTATGGGCCGCAGCAGAAGACTGACCCAGGGAACCCAGATTTCGGCAATGGGGTCAAGCCGGACGGCAAGACTAATATTGCTGGTGATGATCCAAACGATGCCAACGTCCCGGCAACGCCTGAGTTCCAGCGCGGCTGGATCACGCATCTAACCACCAAGTGGGATAAATCGGCTGCCGGGGGAGTCGGCTACTACTTATATGATAACGAGCCAAGCCTGTGGAGCAGCACCCACCGGGATGCCCATCCAAAAGGCGAGACGATGGATGAGCTTCGCAATGACATCTTCGCCTACGGCACGATGATCAAAGCAGCAGACCCGAATGCCAAGCTGCTCGGGCCGGAAGAATGGGGCTGGCCGGGCTATTTTTATAGCGGCTCAGATCTACAGTACCAGGGTGCTCACAACTATCAGGGACACCCTGACAAAGACGCACACGGCGGCATGGATATGATTCCCTGGCTGCTGACTCAGCTTCATCAGCATCAGCAGCAGACCGGGCAGCGTCTGCTTGATATTCTTACCGTCCACATCTACCCACAAGGCGGCGATGGCGGCGATGATGTCACGCCTGCCATTCAAACCCTTCGCAATCGGTCGACACGCGCCCTTTGGGACCCGAATTATACCGACGAAAGCTGGATCAAAGACAAGATCATGCTGATCCCGCGTCTCAAGAACTGGGTGACGACCTACTATCCCGGCACGCAGATCGGTGTCACGGAATATAATTGGGGTGCAGAAAAGAATATCGGCGGGGCGACTGCTCAGGCTGACATTCTCGGCATCTTTGGCCGCGAAGGCGTCGATGTTGCCACCCGATGGACCTGTCCGGACGCTGCAACGCCGACGTTCAAAGCCATGCAGATGTACCGCAATTACGACGGTCACGACTCGCCCTTCGGCAGCATCAGCGTCTCCGACAGTGTTCCGAACCCGGACACGCTTTCGTCGTTCGCTTCTGTCCGCAGCAGCGACGGAGCATTGACCGTCATGGTCATCAACAAGTCACTGACTGGCCCGAAGCCGATCTTACTGTCACTCTCCCATTTTGCCGGATCGGCGGTCACGGCCTGGCAGCTCACGAGCGCGAACGCGATCACCAAACTGCCAAATGCAGCCGTGCGAGGAGGACGCATTTCCGCGACCCTCCCCGCGCAGAGCATCACGCTATTTGTCGTTTCGGCTCAGACGCTGCGCTGAAACGGGATCGGCATAGAGAATGCCGCGTCCGTTCGTCCCGAGATACACGCGGCCATAGAGCCTGGGATCGCCAATGACGACCTGCCCGATCCAGCCGTATTGGTGCTGGTCGTCATTGATCCGAACCCAGGTCGCGCCGCTGTTATCCGAGCGAAACACACCCTTCACGCCGCCGACAGTTCCTGCCAGATAGAGCGCCGGGTAAGTCTTCCCCGGCGCGGCCTTACCCGAACCGAGAGCATAGCCCTCAGTCACGCTCACGACTTGATTGAAGTGCCCGCCGCCGTCAGTCGAATGCAGCAGGCCATGCTCCCTGGCTGCAAGCCAGAGATCGCCTTCATGCCTTGGAATCGCCCGCAGCCTGCCGCCGGTCGGGATTACAGCCCCGGTCGCGGAGAAATTCGCGCCGCCATCCGTGCTGACATAAACTTTCCCTGCACCTGAATCTAAAGCATAAAACTTGAGAGGATTGACCCGGTCCGCGGTAAGCTGAAGATTGCCGTCAGCGCCGGTCGATGCTGTCCAAGTCGCGCCCCGATCACGCGAGTACGAAAGCGCCCCTCCGCGCGGTGCCCAGACAAACGTACTGCCGTCCGCCGAGACAGCGATTGCTCCGCCGCCTCTCGTCCCGGCAGGCTCACCGGCAAACGGTGTCCAGCTTATGTCTTCATCCAGCGAGTATGCGCCGTACTGCGGCCCGCTGCCGCCGACACGAGCTATCACCAATGGATTCTGCTCGGCAAAATCCATGCTATCGGTAGTGTTCATCACAGGGTTCTTGCGAATGCCGCTGACAGGTGAGGCCGAGAGATCATCGTGCCGAAAGCCGCCGATGTCGCCGAGAGCGCTGACCAAATGTGCCCCCGCAGGCGGGCTGAGTATGTCCATTACGGCAGTCTCTTCCAGACCGGCGGCGCGGACTGTCCAATGCGATGTCGTGCCTGCATCGAGAGCCGTCACATCATCACTGCCCCAGAGTGTCGCCCCTGTCCCGTACAGCACATGGCCCGGCGCGAATGGATCAATCGCGAGTGCGCCCATCCAATGGCCCAGCGCAGGAGTCTTGTCCGTCCAGTTCAGGAACGGCGCGGCTGCGCTGTCACGGACGGCATGGGGCTTTAACGCAGTCCAGTGGCTGCCGCCGTCGGTTGACCGGTAAATGTCGTCACCGGTGCGCCATTTATCCATGCTGGCGACCATGAGAGTGCCGGGATGTCCGGCATCCAAAGACAGCCCGGCGTATCCAAAGCCGCCTTCTGTTTCGGAGCCTGGCTTGACCGGCGTGATGTCGGTCCAGACACTCGTGTTTGTATCGTATTTCCAGACCGCGCCATCGCTCATGCCGTTTGGTCCTGGCGCATTGCCGTAGGACAAATACATAACGCCATGCGAATCTAAAACGCCGTGATGTGGCAGCAGGCCCGACGGCTGGCCCGGCACTGCCGCCCAGGTCGCACCGCTGTCCGTACTACGGTAAAGCGTGCTGCCGCCGGGAACGGGAACGCCGACGTAGATTGTCCTGGATGCAGTGCCTGGGGAACTGCTTTTAGGGTCAAAGACGACAAACCCGACACCGATTCCATTCGTGCGGCCTGTCACTGGAAAGCTGTCGACTTTGGCCCAGGTCGCGCCGTAGTCAGCGCTCTTCCAGAGACCGTCATTGCGGGAGCCGAAGTAAAGAACATGATTGGCGCTGGGATCGACGGCCAGACGCTCGCCAATAGAGCGGCCATCTTCATTGCCGCCCATCTTGAACGGCATATCCGTCTGCTGCCAGTGTCGGCCCTGGTCGACCGAGCGCAGAATGGCACCGTTGCTTGCCCAGGGCTGGGTATAAGTGCCGACCGCCAAATAAACCCGCCGGGCATCCGTTGGGTCCACGCCAATGCTTTCAATCCCCAGCAAATTTGCGTTATCCTGACCAATCCAATCTGTCAGTGGGACCCATTGATTGGTTGTCATGTCCCAGCGGTAAGCCCCGCCGATGTCAGTCCGGGCATAGATCAGGCCGCGCTGCTTAGGGCTGAAGTCGATGCCATCCACAAATCCGCCGCCGCCGATCTGCACTTCTTTCCAAATATACGGGACACTCTTTGGTGCAGCAGTCTGGGCTAGGACGCAGGAAGCAAGCGTGGAAAGCAAGGCAAGGCCGGTACCGAATGTTAGGTTTGTCAGCTTCATAGAGGAATCTTTCTGGTTGAAAATGTCGCGAATGCTATCATTGCGATTATTATACACCATCAGAAGAAAGATTGATTTAGCGTTAAGTCATGTTGGAAAAGTTTTTTTGCTGGAAGGAAGAGGGGGGCATGGAACTAAAGTTCTACGCGCATTAATAATTACAGCCCCATTTCCGCTTTGACTTCGCCGAACATTTCAATGGCGAAAGCCAAATCTTCTCGCGAATGAGCGGCAGAAATCTGGGTTCGGATACGTGCCTTGCCCTGCGGGACGACCGGATACGAAAAGCCGACGACATACACGCCTTTTGAAAGCATGGCCTCGGCAACGCATCCCGCCAAAGCGGCATCGCCCAGCATGATTGGAACAATCGGATGGGAGCCAGGCAGAAGCGTATAGCCAAGCTTGGTCAGACCCTCACGGAAGAAGCGCGTGTTAGCTTCCAGTTTATCACGCAGCGCGGTCGATGCCAGAAGCATTTCCAGAACTTTGAGCGATGTTGCGGCGATCGGCGGGGCCAGCGAGTTGGAAAACAGATAAGGCCGGGAGCGCTGACGTAGGAGAGAAACAATCTCTTTTCGCCCGCTGGTGTAGCCGCCGCTGGCACCGCCAAGTGCTTTGCCGAGAGTACCGGTCAAAATATCGACTCTTTCTGAAACGCCGCAATGTTCGTGTGTACCGCGACCGGTCTGTCCCATAAAACCGACGGCGTGGGAGTCGTCTACCATGACAAGCGCATCGTAGCGCTCGGCCAGGTCACAGATGCTCTTCAGATCGGCAATCGTGCCATCCATCGAAAAGACGCCGTCGGTCGCGATCATTCGGGTCCGTGCGCCGGACGCTTCGATCAGCTTTGCTTCCAAATCTGCCATGTTGCAGTTCTTGTAACGGAACCGCTGAGCTTTGCAGAGTCGGATACCGTCGATGATGCTGGCATGGTTCAGCTCATCGGAGATAATGGCATCTTCCGGCCCCAGCAGGGTCTCGAAGAGGCCGCCGTTGGCATCGAAGCAGCTACCATATAATATTGTATCTTCCGTGCCCAAAAACTCGCTGATCTTGGCTTCAAGCTGCTTGTGAACACCCTGAGTCCCGCAGATAAAGCGCACGGACGCCAGCCCGTAACCCCACTTATCCAGGGCTGTCCGGGCCGCTGCCAGGACATCGGGATGCTCGGCCAGCCCCAGATAGTTGTTGGCGCAGAGATTAAGGACAGTCGGCCCGTCCCCGACCCGGATATGGGCATCTTGGGGCGTCATGATCACCCGCTCGTTCTTAAACAGGCCGGCGGCCTGAATACCGTCAAGCTCCTGCGTCAGCCGCTCTTTGATTGCTCCGTACATAATTGAAATCCTTCAATTCAGAACCTACCCGGCACAAGCGCCTGTCCTCCCTAAAGGGAAGACAAAGAGTAGAAATGTGACCTAATGCTTACCCTTCCCTTTAGGGAGGAGCGGGCACTTGTGCCGGGGTAGGTTATTCCCAATCCAAAATCACTTTGCCGGACTGACCGGAGCTCATTACTTCAAATCCCTGATTCCAATCGGCGACCGGGAAGCGGTGGGTGATCACGGGGCTGATGTCGAGGCCGCTTTGCAGCATGACACTCATCTTGTACCAGGTCTCGTACATCTCGCGGCCATAGATGCCCTTGAGTGTCAGCATGTTGAAGACTACTTTGTTCCAGTCGACGTCAATCGGACCGGAGGGAATGCCGAGCATGGCGATCTTGCCGCCATGACACAGCGCTCCGATCATGCTCTGAAGCGCGGCGGGGTTACCAGACATTTCCAAGCCGACATCGAACCCTTCCTGCATTCCAAGTTGGGCTTGCACATCGTTCAAACTGCCGGTTTTGATGTTGAGTGCGACTATCGCGCCCATCTTGCGGGCGAGATCCAAGCGATACTCGTTGACATCGGTGACTACGACAAACCGTGCTCCGGCGTGGCGGGCGACGGCGGCAGCCATGATGCCGATTGGGCCGGCACCGGTAATCAGCACGTCTTCGCCTAAAATCGGGAATGAAAGGGCGGTGTGGACAGCGTTGCCGAACGGATCGAAGATCGCAGCGACATCTAAGTCTACGCCGGGCCGATGATGCCAGACATTGGTCATCGGCAGCGACAGATACTCAGCGAATGCGCCGTTGCGGTTGACTCCAACCCCCTGAGTGTCTTTGCAGAGATGCCGTCGCCCCGCCAGGCAGTTCCGGCAGCGACCGCAGACAACATGGCCTTCGCCGCTGACAATCTCGCCGGGAAAGAAGTCGGTGACATTCGCGCCGACTTCCACAATCTCGCCGACGAACTCATGTCCGATGGTGAGCGGAACCGGGATCGTCTTCTGCGCCCAGGCATCCCAGTGGTAGATATGCAGATCGGTGCCGCAGATACCGGTGCGCTTGATCTTGATCAGTACGTCGTTGATGCCTATGGCCGGGACAGGAACATCCTGCAGCCATAGTCCAGGCTCAGCCTTGCTTTTTACCAGCGCTTTCATCAATTTCTCTTTCCGGCCCAATCAGCCCGTCATTCAGCATGGTTAAAAACGCATTGTCATCAACTGTCAGCGGCAGATCAATACGGGCCCGACGGCGGCTTGACTCATACGCGGCAAAGATAATCTCAGTCGACTGCAAGGTGTTCTTCGCCGACAGTATCGACTCTTGACCCGTTGCGACGGCGTCTACGACGCTTGCGATGGCCCGGTCAATCCCGATCCAGCTATGCAGATCGTCCGGCTGCCCTATCGTCTGCCATCCGCCGGTGGCGCCGTTCAGAAGGCGCACGTACTTCTCATCCCAGCACACTTCCAAAATGCCTTCGGTGCCGATCAATCGATGCGCTGCCGGTTCATGCGAGTCGGTTCCGGTCGTCAATATCGCCCGGACACCGTCGGAGAAGCGGAACTCGCAGAGGCCCTGGTTCTCCATGGGAACACCGAAGATCGTATGGTCTTTGCGGCTATCGATCTGGGCCATTACCCAAGTCGCGGGCGTCTCGTTATGATAATAAAAAAACATATTAAGCCAGTGAGTTCCCCAATCGTAGAGATCGCCGCAGTTGCCCTGCATGGACATAAGCTTTCCGAGTGCTCCTTCATCCAGCAGCTTTTTCGCTGTCTGGAACGACAGCAGGAACCGACGCTGATGGTTGAATGTCAGCTTGACGCCATTCTCGTTACAGACCCGTGCCATTTCTCTAGCGTCGCCCCAAGTCGTCGCCATCGGCTTCTCGCAATGAATGGCCTTGACCCCAGTTCGCGCAGTGTCAATGACAATCGAGGCATGGGCTTCCGGCCAGGTGCAGACACTGATAATATCAAGCGCTTCGTTCGCCAGCATTTCATGGTAATCGGTGTAGCGCTTCGGAATGCCGTACTTATCTGCAAATGCATCCGCCACGGTTTCCTCGAGATCGGCGCAGGCGGCAAGTGTGCAGCGGCCTGTTTTGACATAGCCATCCGCATGCATATGGGCCATTCCGAAGCCCGTCGAGCCTTCCGTTTGGTAAGGTCTTCCGGTGCCGATAAAGCCGACCCGGTAATTGGTGTCTGTCATAAATCACTCCTGTATGGTAATATTTCAGGGAACAATCAAAGCTTTGACGACTTCACGCGACTCGACAGCCGCCAGGGCCGCTCCGGCCTGTTCCAGACTATAGCGGCGCGATATGATGTCTGTCCAGGCAAATCGGTTCCCAAACTGGTCGAGGACATCCATCGCCCGCCAGACATGGCTGAAATCGACGCCCCAGCAGCCTTGAACCGTCAGATGCTTACGGTTGATGTCCCAATGCGGGTTGATCTCCGCCGGGCCATTGTCGGAATACTGGCCGACAATGATGTACCGTCCGCCATCTCGGGCCAGACCGCATCCCTGCGGAACGGCGCTGGGACTGCCGCTGGCTTCAATCACGACGTCTGCACCCCGCCCGCCAGTGGCGCGATGCACGGCAGACAAAACATTGTCATCCAGGGGAATAAGCGCGTCTGCGCCCATTTTCTTAGCTGCTTCCAGCCGGTGCGGAACAGCATCGATTACTCCTACCCACGATGCGCCGCTGGCAGCGGCAAGGGCACAGGCGCTGAGGCCGACCGGTCCGGCTCCCTGTATCAGTACGCGGTCACCAATCTGAATTTTCGCAAGATCGATGGCATGGAGGGCCGTCGGCAGGCCGCAGCCTCCGGCAATCCACAGTTCAGGTGTCACACCGCCGCGCAGTTTGACAAGCTTGACACCGGGCTTCAAATAGATCTGTTCGCTCCAGCCGCCAAGCAGGCCGTCATCAGCCCCGTAAGTAATTCCGTAAACGCGCCGATGAGGGCAGCGTGTCGATTGTTTGGCGACCAGGCAGTACCAGCAGTTGTAGCAGGTGCCGTGAACGTCTAAAAACGTGACTGCCTCGCCCGGCACAACGGCATCCCCGTTGATGTCGGTGACACTGCCGTTTGTCGCGACTACTTCCCCGACACTGATATGGCCGGGGATAAGTGGGTAGGGGACACCGGCAAGCCGCCCATGCCACAAATGCACGTCAGTCCCGCAGACCTCCGAGGCCAGTGTTTTGATTAGAACTGCACCCGGTCCCAGCATAGGCTCGGGGAAAGAGCGCACCTCAATGGGAGACAAGGGAGCAGGGATAACGGCGGCGCGAATCATCAGATCTCTTTCTTGTAAACTTGCGAAAAATATCTAGCATCAAGTTAGGGATCGAGTGACTAAAGTCACTCGATCCCTGGCATATTTCTATTCCAAATCTTCCAGTGCTCCTTGAAGCGCCGGAACCAACTGCTTTTTGCGGGAGACGATACTGCCCAGCTCAAACTCACTTGGGCCCTGTCGGGCAAACGGCAGGCCTGCTCGGATGGCCTGGTCGCCACGGCAAAGCAGGCGGCTTTGGATCGTGATGACATCGGTCACCATCAGGCAGATGAGTGCCAGATTTTCTTTTTCGACCCGTGCTTCGAGTGCCGCCAGCAGGTCCGCTTTACGCTCCGGCAGTTCCTGGAAACCCGTCACCTCGACCTGAGCCACGCTGACAGCTTTTCCGGCCATTTCGTAGCTTTTGCGGTCGCTGTCGATGATCTCATCGGCGGAGCGGTCGACCATGCCCGGCGAGGCTTGAATCAAATGCTGACCATACTCTGCGACATCGACCTGACTTAGCCCAGCCAGCCAGTGAGCCGCGTCCTGATCGCGCTTTGTTGTCGTTGGGGAGCGGAACACAAGGGTATCAGACAGAATGCCGGACAGCAGCAGGCCGGCTATCTCTAAGGGTGGCGCGGCATGATGGCGGCGGCAGGCCTCGGCAAC
This sequence comes from Janthinobacterium lividum, assembly GCA_050954545.1. Taxonomy (GTDB): domain Bacteria; phylum Armatimonadota; class Armatimonadia; order Armatimonadales; family Capsulimonadaceae; genus JANXMY01. The sequence continues at coordinate 32,027 of JBPBQB010000292.1, forward strand.
AAGCGTGCTGGTGCTGCCGACAGGTTCCACCACAAACGGAATCGGCAGCGCCGTGGACGCGTTGCCGAGGCGATGATGGTCCAGCACGCCGACAATCTCTGCTTCGTCCGCGCCGGGCACGGCCTGCGCCAACTCATTGTGATCAACTAAGATAAGCCGAGCCCGCGGTGGTTCCAGCAGGCATTGCCGGTTTGTCGTTCCGAGATACCGCCCTTCATCGGTGACAACTAGAAACTCTTCCCCGCCGCCACGGAGCAGCGCCCCCCGCCGGTCCCTGATACGGTCACTGCCCGGCAGCTTCGGCAGGTCTTCGACAAAAGTGCGGCAGTTCTGGTCGGAAGCGCGGATCTCACCGCTTGCGATCTGCGCGTAGGCACGGGCGAGTGCGAGAGGAGTCAGCCCGCCGAGCAGCTTCCCGCTTTCTTCCGCCACGGGAACCAGCCGTTCGCCCTGGGCCAGCCGGGCCATGGCTTCCGCGAGAGTATCCCAGGGATGAACGGGCTCCTGCGCCTCAGCCACATGGGCAAACGTGGGAGCGGCGCTGGACAGCACACGGGGCGGCTTGACGCCGAAGTAGCCCAGTGCGAATGCGGCCTGCGGCCCAACCTGTCCGGCACGCGCCGAGACCACTTTTTCGTCACTGGTATTTGTCAGGCACCAGGCATAGCCGAGAGCCGAAGCAATCGCATCCATATCAGGGCGCTGATGGCCGATGATATAAGTCAGGTCTGAGCGCCAAGGGTCATGTCGTTCGCGGGGTAGGGGCATCGGGTATTCCTCTGATGTGTCTGAGGCAATTATACCCGGAAGAGCGGGAACCCTGGCACGAAGATTAAGAGACAGAGACTCAGACAGGGTAGGGTCGAAGCGCCAAGCGCGGCAATAGCTCAGAATATCTTGACACTAAGACTGCCGGCGCATTATAATAAGAGCAGTTTCCCCGAGCGATTGGGGCTAAAGACCGAAAGAAACCTATTATGGCTTTTCCTGTTTCGCTCACTCCTGCACACATCGCCCCGGTCACTATTCAGCATGTCAACTATCATGGCTGGTCTGACGCACTCCGGCTCTCTAATGGTCTTGTCGAAGCCATCGTGGTGCCGCAGATCGGGCGCGTCATGCGGTTCCAATTTGTCGGGCAGCCGCAGACGGATCCACTGTACGAAGATCCTTACTGGGCGGGCAAAACAGGCGCGGACACCGACTTAGAATCCTGGGCCAACTTCGGCGGCGACAAGCTCTGGCCTTCGCCGCAGTCGACTTGGCCCGGTGGTTTCTGGCCTCCGGACAAAGCGTTTGATGGCGATCCATTTTACGTTCAGGCGATCCCGAACGGTGTTCGTCTGATCAGTCCGGGCAGCCTACCCTTTGCCGCGCGGGCGTTCCGCTCGATCACCATGCGTCCCGGTCAGACGCGCCTGTATTTCGACCAGAAGCTGGTCAAAGATGCCCATGCGCCCAAGCCGTTTCCGATTGGGGTCTGGACAATCACTCAGGTTCGCGGCGATGGCACTGTCTCCATCCCGACGATACCGATAGCAAGCCAGCCGAACGGGTTCCTGTCTCTCTCCGATGTCGGAGTGACTGAGGCCGCCCCTTACTATCAGCTTACCGATCAGACACTCCGCATTGTCCGAGATCCGGTGAAATCTCACAAAATCAGTGCCTGGCCGAGCACTGGTGTAATCTCTTTTCACTACGGCTCCGGCCTGACCTTCTCAGAGCATTTCACGCCGCCTGCTCCCGGTGCTTCCTACGCGCCAAATGAACAGCCGACAGAAGTTTATGCGGCCGGCGGCAAGCCCGGCTACTTTGAGCTGGAAATTTTAGGGCCGCTTTCTTCCCTGAACCCCGGAGAAAGCGCCGCCCTCAGCGTCTACTGGCAGCTATACCGTACCCCGCACCGCTGATAATAGCAGAACGCAGCAAAAAGCCCGTTATCTTGGAGATAACGGGCTTTTCTGAGTGGTGGAGGTTAGCGGGTTCGAACCGCTGACCTTCTCAATGCCATTGAGACGCGCTACCAACTGCGCCAAACCCCCACGCGAGTCACTAGTATACACGCTGACGCGCCAAAAATCAAGCCTTTCAGCAGCTTTTTCCTCAAACACTGGTCCCATAAGCATCGTTAACAATAGCGGCGATGGTTTTCTCTGGCTTGCCGCCGACATAGAACCAGAGCAGGTACGCTAAATGCCCCATTGTCCAAACGGCAAGAAGGGGCCAGTATAGAACAAAGGGCGGGAAGTGCGAGCTCAGGTCAGGCAGCAATTGATAGGCACGGTAAGCCGCAAATAAATACAGGACGATGCCGCCGAACGTAAACGACACTGTGCTGGCACCGATGAACGTGTAGGGCCTGCCCAGATCGATGGCGACAAACTTTGGGGCAGGTGTCCGGTAGATGTATTCGTCTTCCATCTTATGCGCGACCAGAAGCTCGGCCCCCAGCGCTGAATTGATCTTCTTCTCTAAAGCCGTCGCATAGATGCGGGCGAAAAGATTGTAAGTCAGCAAGTAGGCGCAGAAGAACCCGGCATAGACGATAAAGAACGGCAGTATCAAAATCGCTGCCCGGAAGGGGTGGTACAAGCTGATCGCGATATTCGCCAGGGTCAGCACCGTGAAAAGGTGATTTGCCTGAAAGAACTGAACATAGTAACCGTAGTGCATCCCTCGCATTCGCTCAAGCTGCGCCTGCAAAACACGCAAATGCGCTTCGGGAATTGTTTCCGTGTCAGACGCCATCGGCTACTTCAGGCTTTCCAGAAAGGCATACAGCGGAGCGCTTTTTGCGGCGGGCATATGGTAGACCGGCATCGGGCGTTTGACATGTCCGCCGTCTTCGGTGACACCCGTGTTCATGACCCGCTCAAATGTCGCCAGCTTATACTGCTTGGTCACGCCATTCGCACGGATGCTGGGCGAAAAGCCTTTTTTGCCGGCGTAGGTCGCCCCATGACAGCTATTGCAGCCGTTGCTCTCGGAAATGGTCTTGCCCTGGGTAATCATCGCCGCACTGCTCATCATCGGCTTTTTCATCGGGTGAACGGGAGCAGCGGGGCTTGTCTGGATAATGGCGAAGACGGCGCAGAGGCCAAAAGCTGCGGTCAGTGCCGCGGCGGGTTTGATTTTTGCGTTCATAGGTGTAAAAATACTCCATGATTGTTGGGATGAAGCCGATTAATGCTCCTCGATTACTTCCAGTCCTTGATCGCGCAGCCAGGTGAGCGCGGATTGGAGCCGGAGATCGTCGCCGGTCAGTCCCAGAACGAGCCATCCGCCGTTTTTAGCGTCGATGTCGGCCCGAAGCAGGTTGGGGGACAGGTCAAACTCCGTCACCAAATGGGTCACGACGGGAGCGCTGATCTGTTGCAGCGGAAAATGGATACGGAACTTCTTTTCAGAGTTGCTTTGAGTTGCCATCATAGAAAACGCATTCGCCGCCGCTGCCACGAATTCCTGCTTTGGATCGGTAATCGATCTTAGGACCAGGTTACGGGTGTCACCTGTCCGCCGGCTTTCGCCGACTCCCAGGCCGCTTCCGTCAGCTCGATTGTCCGCAGGCCATTGATAGGAGCCGCAGCGACAGGCTCAGTTCCCTGGATAGCCCGGATGAAGTTCGTGACGACATCAGACCCTTCAGGCATCTGCGACTGGTCCGGCTCAGTGGTTTTACCATCGGTTCCCTGGACCCGGAAGGTGCCATCGTTTCGGACATAGAAGGAGCCTTTGTCGCACCAAATGGAAATGTCTTCGTACCAGCCTGCCGCGTCACCGACGACCGAAATGTTGCCGTGTGCGCCGTTCGTGAACTTGATAGAAAGTGCGCTGTTGATGTCCACGGGTGTTCCCCGATTGTCCATAAATGCAGCGACTTCCTTCGGCGCTAACCCCGTTGTCCAGAGCACGATGTCCAGCAGATGGGAGCCGCTGTCGTTGATCTGACCACCGCCGGACAGAGCCGGGTCCTGACGCCACGATCCCGCTGTCCCTTTCGCCCAGCCCTGCTGCTGCAAGGCATTGATAAACTGCACTTCGCCGAATTCGCCGGAGGCGATCTTCTCTTTGATATAACGGAAATGCGGCATAGAATGGCGCTGGTAACCAAGCGCGACCACTTTCTTGGTCTCATCGATCTTCTTCAGCAGGGCATGGGCCTCCGAGACGCGGTTGACCATCGGCTTTTCCAGCAGAACGTGGCAGCCCGCATCGAGGCTGTCCATCGTCATGGGGAAGTGGAGTGTGTGGGGGGTGACAATCACCACAGCGTCCGGCTTGACCTCGGCCAGCATCACTTTGTAATCGTCAAACGGCTTGATGTTCGCGGCAGCCTCGCCGTGCTTCTCTTTGGTCCGTTCTAAGCTTTTCGGATTGATGTCGACAAAGGCCGCCAGTTCCACGTCCGGCATCTTCAGCAGCCGCTCGATATGCCCCTGTGCCATGCCGCCCACGCCGATGATCGCCATTTTGATTGTGTCTGTCATATGCTTACATCCTTTGTCTTCAGTATAAAACCTGCATTCGCCGCTGTGTTCGCGTCTTCCTGCTTTGCTGAGAAAATAAGGGCTGCTGTTTCTGAAAACAGTGCAGGCACGAACTCAGGCAGCCGCGACATTGCGTGCTTTACTACGCTGACAAGACGCGTGAAGTTCGCGTGGTCAAACGTATCCTGCCGCGCCCGCCTGCAAAGCTGCGAAAGTCCCGATGCCACGCCTTCATCGCTTTGGTACTGCCGGAGATATTCAGACCGCGCAAACCTCGCCAGCACAGCCGCAAGTGTTGGTAGTGGCTCCCCGGTCACGGCTTCTGTCCAGTGGGTTACTGCCTCAAAATCTGTGGAGGCAAACGCAGCATAGAAATCGTCTGCTATGCTTGGGTCGGTTCGCAGCAAAACTGCATCGAGCGCAATCTCTGTCAAGACATGGGCCACGAAAAAACGGCGGACACGGATTCCGTCGAACGCAGCCTCTGCAAGCATTTGGCCAACTTCTGCCTGCGCTTCGCCGAATGCCGGTGACTTATGAAATGCCGCATCTGTCGCGAGATGCACTGAGACACCTGCGCTCAGTGCCGCTTCAAGCTCCGTTCGCGGATTGATCCGTTCGATCTGCGCCGGACGAAGTCGAACCCGGCCTGATGCCAGCGGCAGTAGGTCTGGCAAAGCTGTCCCAACAACATAAGCCGACAGTGGCTTCGATGGAGTCAAATAGCGGGTTGCGAGAAGATAGTGGGCAAGGAAGTTCACTTTTGCGTTTTAGTTTGCTCCCATAAAATTACTTGTTCCTCACAAATATGTAAAACTTCTATCCCATTGTGCTGAAGGACTTTTCCGTGTATCCATCAATCACTGTCAACTGCATTCAAAATTGCAGGCGTGTTAATACTTGCATTCGCTGCTGCAACGAATTTATGATCAGAGGGATCAAAGTCGGCTAGATCTGGATCATCCGGGAACTCTTCAAAGCTGTTATGGGCATTTGGAGTTAGCGTGACTACTTCACAATACGAAGGATTCGCCCAATTTTGTAGAAGCCAGAGCAAGAAGGCATCTCCTACTCTAGGCTGTCCAGATGGATTCACTTTATGCTGATACTCACCAAAAATCTGGAAAGCATCATCAATGACAATCAATTGCTGTCTTGCCTCATTTAAAGCTTCAATGCAACAAGAATAACAACTTAGAGAAGCATGTTCTGCCTTTCCATTGGCTACGATTAGCACATTAGTATCCACAATTCTGGCACTCATTTTGTTGCTTGTCTCTGTTTTCGTCTAATTCCCGCCTGTATCATAGCCGAGCGTTCAGAGAATTCATCGCCAAAAAAGTCTTTCGGCCAATTCTTGATATTTCCAAATATATCCATTTCGAGAGGAAGTAGTTTTGACGTAGAGCTTTTGCCTCTTTCACAAAAGTAAAGGGAAGCATCTTCTGACGTGATTTCTTCTTCTGCAATCCGTCGCTGAAGCCTGGTTAGGAGGTGTTCACTGTGACTTTCAAGAATAATCTGAATATCTCGTTTTTTAATTGCATCTACGAAGACATCCGCAAGGCCTGCCTGAACTAGTGGATGGAGATGGATTTCTGGCTGTTCTAAAATTATTGTAGAGCCTTTTGGAACGTAGAAGCACAAGGTCAATACAGGGAGTACTTGCGAAACTCCAAAGCCAACATCTGTAATCAATACTGATGGCGAAGCGGCTGTTTTTTTGACCCGAACCTGATAAAGATTACTGTTTTCGGCAATAGCCTCCACAACGAAAGAATGAATTAATCCAAGATCGCGCAGCCACAGAGCAACATACTCCTCGACGGTGACTTGCGGACGTCCCTTACCTCGTGCTATCTTCTCTTTGCGTTCCCGCGAAGAAAGAAGCGCATCAATAACGCGTTCTCCTCTACGCCCCATGTCGGATGGTTGTCCACCACTCCAAACATATTGCCGTTGGGGATACTCTCGCAAGGGACCTAGATAGAATATCTGCCCAGATAGCTCTTCAAAGGCCAAGTTAAAATCTGGAAGAAACTCAGCGTTTTGGTAGTAGCCAACAGATTGGGATGGAAAACCATAACATTTGATCGGTAGGGGGAGCGGCCAAGGACGGCCTTGTGTGCGTCTAAGATCAACATTCTGATGAATAAGTTCATAATCATTTCGCTCAAGCCGTGTGCGCTCCATTCCCAAAGTATAAGATTTACCTTCATATTCAAAGCGATATTGAAAATCTTGGCTTACCAAATGCCTGGTGCTTCTGTTGCCTGTTTCGCGCACCGAACCAAAAAACTCAAGACTTCGAGGTGAAAATAATATTGCTCCTTTACTTTCTGAATTGGCAACTCTAAGCGGTTTTGGTAAGTCCCACCCTATTGACCAACTTAACGAAGGCGTATCCTCTGAAGTTTGTCCATTAGTCATATTGTCGTCTGATTTGTGGTATACAGTATCTCTAAATGTCCCCAAATTGACTGGGGTTGCAGTATCTCCAAAATTCAAAACTTGTGAACGATCAGAGGATTCCGCAGTTTGCTTTAACATTAACAACTGAAGAATACTAGTTTTACCCGAACTATTCGGCCCAAAGAATCCGGTGATTTTAGAGAACTTCATTTCACCGGTATCTTGCCAGCTTTTGAAGTTTTGAATGCGAAGGTTGTTGATCATATATTTCTCAGTTATCCAAACAAATCCATCGTCATTTGTGAGGGATCGGGACGCTTTGCAGCAGGTACAGGTTTAGGAAACAGTGTGTCGAACTGCTCTTCGCCGACGGCTTCTCGAAGGCGTCCGGCGAACTTATAGAGCTTCTGTGCGTAATAGTCGGTGTCTTCATCTTGGGAATAATCCTGCACCAGTCCGAGCGATTTATCACGCTTCTGGTACAAAGACACAAACTCACCCTGGTTGATGCCTGCACCTTTGATAGCATCGGCGGCGCGTTTTCGCATGTCTGAGGACAGCAGCTTGTCCGTGACCCGTTCGCGCTTGGCAAGCAGATCAATCGGCATATTGCCGGCTTCGATCTTGTCGATCAAGTCTTTGTACAGATGCGAGAGCTGGTCCGGGTTTTCGTCCAGCAATAAATTGACGGCGTCAGTCAGAAAGACTCGGCCAAAGCGCTCATCGGCGCGGGAACGGAGGGACGAGCCCTTGAAGATCTTGTGGCCGTTGGACTCGACCAGCACATAGTTCTTCATCTTAAGCGACAGCATCGCAGCGTAGGAACCATCGTGGGCCAGGCGGATGCCGGCAGGCAGCGTGGTCCCGATCTTCTCGACATAGGCCAGCTCATCAGCCTCGGTTTCGACCTCAGCAGGCGGCTTAAAGTAAACGCCGTCCGTATCGATCTCGATCACATGGGCACCCTGCGCTTCCAGCTCAGACGCGATCTGCTTGACAATCGTCTGGCCCGCTTCGGTGACTTTTCGGGCGGCATCGTAATCGTTGAAGTAGAATGGACCACCGACATAGCCATAAAACGAGTTAATAATGGTCTTGAACGAGTTTTGCAGACCGTCCCAGTAGGCATGGTCGCGTGTGCCCTTCGGCGTCGTCTTCAGGCGGCCTTTGGCTTCTAGTCGCCGCTGGGTCAAGTCGGAGAGCAGGGGCAGGAAGATGCCGAGTGTGTCAGCCGCCGGGCTAATCTTCTGAGTCAGCATCAAGCTTGGATACAGGCTCTCGACATCTGCTTTGACAATGGGTTTGACCACGCCTGTCACACGAACTTCGGTGTAGCCGCCGGGATAGGGCTGAGGAGCCTTTTGCTTGGCGACTGCCCGTCCCTGACGTAGATACTCGCGCAGCAGAATCGCATTGATCTTCTCGCCGTTGCCGGTCACCGCGACATTCTGGTACGAGTCCGGCACCATCTGCGTTTGATAGAACTCAGTCGGCGCAACTAACGCCGCCAGCGCCGCCGTCTCTTCGACGTCCTGCGCGGCGTACTTTTTGACTTTCTCTGGATCACTCTCAAAGATCGCGACAATCTCGCTGCGGTCTAAATAGACACGGTCCGGCGGCGCGATCCCGTAAGTCTGAGCGCATTCTTTCAGGCCATACGAAGAGACCTGGCCGCGAGACCAGTCGAACCGCTGCACTTGCAGCAGCGTATCGATGATATGACGCCCGTACAGATAGCTCGGTGTGAACTGACGTGCATTGGTCCCGATCGCACAGTTACGCGGCGCTCCAACAATAGCAGGCGACTGATACCGGCCCAGCAGCGGCGCGATCCCCAACGCACCCATCCGGGTAATCAAGTAGGGCAAGTCAAAAGAGTAAAAGTTATGCCCTTCGACCACGTCCGGGTCCCGTTCCTGAACGATCGTCAATAGCTGCCGTAGAATATCCGCTTCCGGCCCGATCAGCACATCGGAAAAGCCGCGATTATCCGAAACGCTGATCATAAAGATCGATGCGTTCGGCAGGTTTGGGTCCAGCGAAGTCGTCTCAATATCGATTTGGAGCCGTTTCAGGTCATCAAATGCCATGCCCTTGAACAGCGTGTAGCCAGTCGCCACCATAAACTGTTTAATGGCGCTGCCGTACTGACAGACCCCTGCGTGCTCGTCCCGCAGTGTCCGCTTCGCTTCCTGATACGCCCGCCAGCCCGACGGAAACCGAATAAGCCAGTTGTAGCCGTCGCCTTCCAGTGCCGTGGTTTCCGCCCCCGGAAAATACCGTTCTTTATCAGTCGCCAGCCACGGCACAAACGGCACGATTCGCGTGGTTGTAGCTTCGTCATCCCGCAGAAACAGCGTCGCCTCTTTGTCGCTCGTCTCCACCGCCACGATATTTTCCGTCGGGTCGGTTCCGAACAATACTTGGTCCAAAAGTCCTTCGCTCATAGGATTATTGTACCCGACCTGCCACAGTCCTAACGAGGGTAAAGTCTGGCGCGAGGGCGGCGACTTGTTCCTGCTTAACAACATTTGTTATCGTTTCAGAAATGGTACAATCAGGTATGACACCCCGAGTACTTTTTAACCATACCTGCACTTATCCCTTGATGTATGGCAAAACATTTTTGGAAGTGGCGCAGTTTCTGAATGGTTACGATGCCGGATATACGGCGGCATCAAAGTTTTCAACCCCGAGATCCGAACCGGAATTCGTGGGGCTGTCACGATTCCGTGAATGGTTAGCAAACAAAATGGGTGGGCCGGAAAGTCGTTTCTGGGAAACCATTATCGAGCAGGCATTTCCTAATGAAGAGACCCGGTTCAAGCGGGCCATCCTGTTGTTTAATGAGTTCAACGATCGGCAGACCTAGCACCGCCTACTGTGGTAGAATGACAGCATCTCGTGAGAAGGGAACAGAGCATGGAAAGTGCAGTCATTGACGCAGCGAAGCCTGAAGAATTAAGACAGGCGAAAATCATATTTACCACAAACGGAAAATATGAACAGACCAGGCAGAGTGTCACTTCCCTGCTTTTTGCTGAGGAAGACGAGGAGTTTATGCATCCCACGCAATATGCCCTCGATCTAACTCTGAGCCTCCTGGAGAATGCAAATGCAGATCTTGTCACTCGCGGCACTCAGTTCCCCCGGGGTACCTCTTCCACAAGCGACAGGGGCGGCGTTTATCTATTCTGGGAGGAGAACGGCAATTCTATCCAACTTGAGGTGCCGCCTAAGAACGGCGGAATGTTGTATATTCACTTCGTAAGCTCCCAAGAGTCTATTATGAATAAAAATGTCTCATCTGTTGCGCTGGCTGACGCGCTCACGAAACTGACCAGCAGCCGAAAGCTAGGTATCTCCAGAGTCCCAGCTTCTGCCGCTACGCGATGATGAAGTAGTCTACATTGCGATCCGAAATGCAACTTTTATGAATGCGGCCACCGGAAAAGTCAATCCAAATGCTTTTTATATGAGGGAGCGAGATTTCGATGGCCCACCGCCTCACGGGCTATCTGCCATCGTACTCAATCACTGCCCTACGATAATCGAGATCAAAGAAGTGACAGGTTTGAAGTCCAATGTGTGCGGAGTTGACGTGCTGACTGTTGGTGCAGTCCGTGAGGTAGGTCTTGAGGTGGTCAGAACAAGCGAAACAAAATCTTTGATTGTAGGTATGCCATATCCTGAGAACGACGAAGATTATGCTGCGGCGGAGAAACGTAACATTTTGGCGAACAAATTGGTAGCAATCAGTCGGCCTGGTACGCGCTGACCCTAATTTTTAAACTACAGTAACAGATCCCCTCAGTGCTGATGGGGTCTATTTTTTTGGCTGGCTTTTGGTTCCCCCGCAATGCCTCTGTAGAGATTCGCCATCAGCTTTTTAAGCTTGACAGAGTAAGCCATTTCAATCATAATACTTTCGCAGCTTAAGCGTGTAAGTGAAAACGAAAGTTATTAAGCTGAATGCTAGAATTGCAAAACAGATTAGGATTAACAAGAAATGCAGAAAATATGGAAGAAGGTTGGGCTGACTCTTGGCAAAATATCACTCATGACCGCAGTTTCGCTTCTGGCCGTATCACACGGAGCAATAGCGGATGGGTACGATGATATGGCCGGTGAGTGCAAGTACATCACGCAATGTTCGTGTACGGCGGCGAATTCAACAACGACGAGCGTCCTAGATTCCGTTCCAGCTTACGGGGTCTTAAACGACTGGCGCATCGGAAACGGAACTCCAGATTACGTGCATCCGGGAGAGGCCGCTATCGGCGCTATCGGCTTGCTGTATGGATACCACCGGCTGACTGTCGCCAAGCGCAGCAGCGCCGATCTCGACGGCAAAGCAAAGATAGCCCTCAGCGGCTTCTTTTGGAGCTGGGCACGTAACCCGAATAACCAGGCTGGAAACGGCTTTCCGGCAACCATCTCCTATAACAGCAGCTATGGTGTCAGCGCGAAAGGCAGTGGGGACGCTCGCGTGACGGCAGAGCTGCTGATCGCTATGTGGAAATACACTCAGCTCAGCCCCAACGGAGACAGTGGAAACTATCAGAAGCAGGAGTATCCACGGGCACACGCCATGGCCGATTTTACGAATGCAAACTTGAATAGCTGGACCGTAGACCGCTCCTATGCCGTCGCGTCTTTCCGGTGCTTCGCCAAATGGGCAGCGGCAGTCGGCGACACCGGGACAAGCACCTATTACACCAATCAAGCAAATTCCATTTCCAGCTTGCTCGTGAACGCACAGGATAAAGGGAACTGGCACACCTATTACGATTATCTTGACGGCGGGGGCAACGGACTCTACAATAGCGGCGTTGACCAAACTGGTTTCGCGCCGTATGAGTTTGATGCTCGCCCGGAAGGCGAGCAGTATGCCAAAGATCTCGCTTCCTGGTGGGATCACGGAACTGCTTACAATGGGGCAACACTGTCGGTACAAAGCGGACCGTATGCAGGTGGAGTGCATCAGTCCACACCTGCTGCCGGTACAAACACGAAGGTTTATCCCGGATCGGCATTGCAGCTTGCTGATGCCGAATGGAAGATTGCCCAGGCGACCGGTAATTACCACGATCTTTATGCCTCGGCCTGGTCGCACTACAACTTCGCGCGGTCGGCATTCGGCTCGACCACCGGTTCCGGCGACTGGGTTACTACCGCCGTCCCGGATCCTCCCTTCAGCGGCGGCTTCATCGACTGGGTCGATACTTCCAGCGGCAGCCGTCCCGCCACCTGGCAGCGCTTTGTCGATACCAGCAGCTACATGATTATCGCCACTGAAGAACTTTCGTTTTCAAGCATCGTGGACTTCAGCAGCTAAATCATCTGTCCTACCGACGCTCATTTGATTTTTCGAGAGAATGTCCCCGCCCTGAAGGGCAGGTCTGGAGGCGAAGCGCCAACCGCACGGTGTGCGGAAGAACAAGATGGCAAGAACAAGAAAGCCATCGGCTTATGGCATTTCCGGGCACCGCCCGGTTGGCGCTTCGCCTCCAGACCTGCCCTTCAGGGCGGGGCTTACGTCTTTCAGAATCGCAAATATGCTACAATCGGGAACGTCGCACAGCAGGACAAATTCGAGCTGCTGCGCCAACGAGAGGTAGACTAAAATGCTGGATCACATCATTCTCTCCGTCCGTGATCTGCCGCGTTCTATCGCTTTCTATGAACAGGCCCTTGCCCCGCTCGGAATCACGCATTATGTCGACCATGACGGCACGGACGGTCATCCTGATCTCAAAGGGTTTGGAAGCGATAAAAAAGCCTACTTCTGGCTCAAAAGCGGCACTCCGAGCCCCGATGCCGTTCATTTCGCCTTTGTCGCCGAAAGCCCGAATGCCGTGGACGCCTTCTACAAAGCCGCGATGGAAGTCGGGGCGCAGGATAATATTTCACCTCGGGCCAGACTGGAATATGATCCCGGCTATTACGCCGCCGACGTGCTGGACCCGGATGGCTACAGCATCGAAGTGGTGCATAAGAGTTAAGAGCGCTTTGCCGGCTGCGGCCTCTTATCGGATGCGTCCATACTGTAAACATCATATTACCCAGATCCAGAATTGACTTAGTCGCGGGTGCCAGGGAGAAAAGCCTAATGAGTCTTGAGATGGCGTTAGAGGCAGTTTTAACACAGTTGGTCAGACTGGAAAGGCCATTAGTTTCTTTGTTGCAGCCTGGCCTTACCCGTGAAGCAATCGATGAAATAGCAGACCCACTTCCATTCAAGTTGCCAGAAGAACTATACCAGCTATATATGTGGCGCAATGGAATCCAAGCTGGAAGCCATGAAGATACTGTTTTCTTTGCTCATCCAGCGAGTTACTTCGCTCCTCTGGATTTAGCTGTGGATGCCTCTACTTATCTGTCAGAGGATTTGATGACTAATCCTCTAAGAGAGACCTGGGAACCTCTAGAATTTAAGCCAAGTGCCTATTACTTTGATTTGTTCTCCGACCCCGGAGACTCGGACTTTTTGGTTCCCTGCGCCACAATACCTCTGGAGAAGCCCCCAATTGTGTTTTGGTCGCCAGAATTGGGGACACCGCGTATTCGCTATACAAATCTAGAGAGTATGATGTGGACTATAGCTGCTTGTTATGAAAGTGGGGCTTACTTCTTGAAGAAGGATTTTGAGAATGAGCCGCTGCACGTTGATGTATACCCTACTCAGGAGTGGCAGATCGCCAAGCGATTGAACCCAACGGTAACCTATTGGCAAGAAGAGAGTAATTGAGCGAAATGAATATGGACTTTATGCTACCCGCCCTGCCGAAATACCATCGAAGACGAATGTGGTAGAATGAGAACAGACATATCAACCCAGCAAGTGCAGTTACAGGAAGGAAGCTACTGTGGAAGAAAATCAAGTGGAGAATACACTATCTGATCAAGCGGACTTGACCAAAGCCAAGCTTACGGAAGATGGTTGGATTATCCGCCGCCCCAAGCGTGTGAAACTGACAGCAGAAGAGTCCATCCGCCGGACGGAAGAGTTTATCAACGATCCGAAACGGAGGGAACAGTTCATTGCCTCTATCCGAAAAAGCAAGGATTGAAGTCTACATCCCGGATCTGCCCCTTGTCGCTTACTATCGACTTCTGGAAACCTTAGAAGCGGAGTTTACCTATAATTTTGGAGGCTGTACGCTCCAGCGTGGATTGGATGGCAATTATCTGTCTGGATCAGGAGAGCCGGTTCAAGATAGAGTTACACTGCTTTATACAGATACGCCGTATTCGTTTTCAGATAACCGAACGCTGCTCTCGGATTTTGTGGACGCGCTGCGAGATAGTGCCGCTATGGCTCTGGACGAAGAGGCGATTTTGGTAGCTATTCTCCCGCTGTATCACGCGGAGCAGTGAACTTAGGCAGCCAGTGGAGGCGGAGCGATGCGGCGGTTTGCGACAGGCTCATCACTGACAATAATGCCGTCCTTGAAGCGTAATATGCGCTTGCAGTGTTCGGCAATGTCTTCCTCGTGAGTGACCAGCACCACCGTTTTTCCCTCGTTATTCAGTGCCTGAAAGATCGCCATGATCTCCTCGCCTGTTCGGCTGTCCAGAGCGCCGGTCGGCTCGTCGCCGAAGAGGATGGGCGGATCGTTGACAATGGCGCGGGCGATGGCGACGCGTTGCTGCTGGCCGCCGGACAGCATCGATGGCGTATGGTCCATGCGGTCTGCCAGGCCGACGCGGACCAGAGCGCGGCGGGCACGCTCTTCGCGCTGACGCTCCCCGGAATAGATCAGCGGCAGCTCGACGTTGCGGAGAGCAGTTGTCCGGGCCAGCAGGTTGAACTGCTGAAACACAAACCCTAGCGTACAGTTTCGTATCTCCGCCAGTGTATTTTCTTCGAGATTGGCGACTTCAAACCCGTCCAGCGCATAAGACCCGGAAGTCGGCTGGTCCAGGCAGCCGATGATGTTCATCAGCGTGGACTTGCCCGACCCTGAAGGCCCCATGATCGCCACCATTTCTCCAGCGTCAATGTGCAGCGAGATTCCCTTCAGGACAGTCAGCGCCATTGTGCCTGTCTGATAAGTCTTCGTAATGCCTGTCAGCGTGATCATAGTTATTGAGAGGGCAGAGATGCGAGGGAGTAAACTCCACTCGCTGGTCAGGGTCGTCCTTCGGACGAAAGACAAGATAGCGTAAACAATTCTTTTGTCCGAAGGACAATCTCAATGGAGCGAGAGGAGTTTATTCCCTCGCTCTTAACATGATCTCGATCATTCGTACCGCAGGGCTTCAATCGGGCTGAGACGGGAAGCTTTCTGAGCGGGATAGAAACCAAAGAAGATACCGACGGCGGCGGCGAAGCCGAACGCCAGCAGGATGGGCGGCAGAGTCAAGATCGGGGTGTAATCGGCGCTGAGACGGCCCAAAAGGAGTGCTCCGCCGATGCCAAGCGCAATGCCGATGACGCCGCCGAGCAGCGACAGAACGACGCTTTCAATCAGGAACTGCCACAGAATATCGCGCCGTTTCGCACCGATGGCCTTGCGGACTCCGATCTCGCGTGTGCGCTCCGTTACGGAGACCAGCATGATGTTCATGATGCCGATACCGCCGACCAGCAGCGAGACACCGGCGATGGACGCCAGCAAAAACGTGAATGTCCGCGTGGTCTGCTCGGCGACGGCAGCGATTTCTGCCTGATTGTTGATCGTGATGTCGTCCGGCTCCTCCGGCTTGCGGTGGTGAAGCTGGCGCATCAACGCCGTGATCTGGGCCGAAGCTTCGTCCATTTTACCGGCATCCGTCGCCTGAATGTCCGCTGTCGCCACCCGGCCATGCCACCACCACCGGCCCAGCTTATCCTGAAACGTGCTGAGAGGCAGGAAGACTTGATCGTCGGCATCCTGCGATCCGACCTGCCCTTTGCGGGCCATGACACCGACCACGCGGTAGGAGCCTGAATTGATGTAGACACGCTGGTTCAGGGGTGATTTGTCCTTGAAGAAGTCGGTGGCGACTTTCGCGCCCAAAATACAGACCGGCGAACGCGCACGGATGTCCCGCGGCGTGAAAGCGCGGCCATCGGCGACGTCGAAGTTGCGGATGTCGGCGTAGTCTGCTCCGACCCCGATGACCGAGGTATTGGTGTTGGTTTTGCCGCCTTTGACCTGGGCCGGTGTGAGGTCCTCGCCGGAGACAGCGGCAACGGCGGGGCATTTCTTGAGGATGGCGTCTAAGTCGTCGAATGTGATGTTTCTTGACGATCCCGCGCCGCCGAAGACGCCGCCACTTTTGGTCTGACCCGACTGAATAATCAAGACATTCGTGCCGAGCGCCTGAATCTGGCTCAGGGTCTTCTGCCGGGCACCCTGTCCGACAGCGATCATGGTAATGACCGCGCCGACCCCGATAATAATGCCGAGCATGGTCAGCATCGCCCGAAGCTTGTTGGCGGCCAGCCCCTGCAGGGCGATACGGACACACTCGCTCAGGTTGAGTGCGGGAGTCCGGTTCTGCTGGAACCGATGCGGCATACCAGGCGGCGGGGTCGCCGGGCGCGTCGTCTCGGGATTACGAAGGAGTGTACTCATAGCGCGGTCTTGTGCTGCTTTCTAATGGCTGTCGCCGCTCGGCACAGAGGCACCATCCTGTGCCGCTGGGATGACGCCTAAAATCACTGTATCCCCAGCCTTCAGCCCGCTCTTGATCTCTGTCTTATCGCTGCCGACGACCCCGACCTCGACCGGTCGAACCTCGGCTTTGTTGTCTTTGGTCAGTAC
>JBPBQB010000300.1:0-48499 GCA_050954545.1 Janthinobacterium lividum
GCGCTGGGGTGAGGCTTTTATTTTGCGGCAGCCGCTCGGACAGCGTCGACAAACGTCTTCATCTTGACCGGGTCCTTGATGCCCGGCTCGGATTCTATTCCCACCGTCACATCGACGGCATAGGGAAGGGCGCGGGCAATGGCAGCGCCGACATTTTCCGGCGTCAAACCCCCGGCAAGATAGATCTTTTTGCCATACTGCCGGGTCTCACGTACCAGCTCCCAGCCATACGCCTCGGCATCAGAATAGCCCTCCGGGGCATTCGTATGGACATTGAGCAGATACGATTGGACCGTGCCGTTGAAGTTCGCGATTGCCCGCAGGTCCCGGTCACTGCCGAGATGGAACGCTTTGATCTTGCGGTCCATCGCCCAGTTTTCGCGGATAATATCGGTCCAGACACTATCCTGATAATACTGGATCTGCTGGAACTGCCGAAGCAGGTTCCGGTCTTCAATGCGCCAGCGATAATCCGTTGTCCGGTCGAAGACGCCTACTTTGACAATATGCGCGGGCAGACGTGCCGCGATGCCGCAGAACTCTAGTGGCTCAATGACACGTGGGCTGTTCTCGTCGCAGTGAAACCCGAGAATATCCGCCCCCGCTTCCACTGCTGCTTCTGCATCCTGCCAGTTCGTAATCCCGCAAAACTTAATGAGAGTCACAGGGTGATTATACCTGCTGGACGCCGTGCAAGGTGCGTGGAACTATTGTTCTACGCTGTGGGGCGCAGACGCCTAATGTCCATCTTCATGGACAAAGAGCAGAAGCTTTTGGCACGATCCTAATCTTTGTCCGCGCCCTCGAACATTAGGCGTCTGCGCCCCATAGCCGAGGACTTCAGTTCCACGGCTCAAATCCGGGTACACTCTTCTCGAAAAGCCCTCGAACCCGTTTGGAGAGACCTATGAATATTCTCGCGCTGAACGCCGGAAGCTCCAGCCTCAAGTTTCGCCTGTTTCAAGTCACTGATGGAACTGAAGAAGTTCTGTCCGAAGGCACTGCCGAGCGCGTAAGCGGCGATACCCTCCTGCCCGCAGCACAAAAAGCCATCGACCAATGCAAACCGCTGGGGATCAATGCCGTCGGTCATCGACTCGTGCATGGCGGGGCAAAGTTTACGGGGCCGACACGGATCACGTCGGAAACGCTGACTGAGCTGAAGGGCCTGCGGGAGCTCGACCCACTGCACAACCCGGCTGAAATCGCATTGATCGAAGCGACTCAGCGTCTTCTGCCGAACCTTCCGACTATCGCTGTCTTTGACACGGCCTTTCACCGGACATTGCCCGAAGTCGCCTATACCTACGCGCTGCCGCGGGAGATTTCGGAAAAGCATGTCCTACGCCGTTACGGCTTCCACGGCTTGTCGCACCAGTACGTTTCCGGGAAGCTGCTGGAATGCCTGGGGCGACCGGCGGACGGAACCCGCCTCATTACCTGTCATCTTGGCAGCGGCGCGAGTGCCTGCGCCCTGCTGAACGGAAAAAGCGTCGATACAAGCATGGGAATGACTCCGCTCGAAGGGCTTGTCATGGGAACCCGCTCCGGCGATGTCGACCCCGGCCTGCTGCTGTATCTGCTGCGGGAGCAGAAGATGAGCGCGGAAGATTTAGACGATATGCTCAATCATCAGAGCGGCCTGCAAGGCGTTTCCGGCCTGAGCAGCGATGTCCGCGATTTAGAAAAAGCCGCGTCCGAGGGCAGCGCTCAGGCTGAGCTCGCACTCGCGCTTTTTGCGTACCGAGTCCGCAAGTACATCGGTGCCTACGCCGCCGCCCTCGGCGGGCTGGATGCGGTCGCATTCACCGGCGGCGTCGGGGAGCACTCGGCTTCCATGCGGGCGCGTATCTGCACGGGCCTGGACTTCTTCGGCGTGCGCCTGAATGCAGACGCCAATCAAAACGCAGACGGCAAAGCCGCCGCGCGTCTAAGCCCTGAAGACAGCCCGGTGGAAGCGTGGGTCATCCCCACGGACGAAGAACGGCAGATCGCCCGCGAAGTCACCGGGCTGCTTCAGGCGTAGGAGGCCGGGTATAATGCCGCCATGCTGAATTCCGAACCACCTCTCTTGAAAATCACTGGTGCCTCCGTTGTTAAAAACGGGACACGCATTTTAGACAATCTCTCTTTAGAAATCGCACCGGGCCAGCACACCGCGATTCTTGGGCCGAACGGCTCCGGGAAGTCATCGCTGATCAAGCTGATCACCCGCCAGCATTATCCCTTAGCACGGCCCGACGGCGAGCCGGTTATCACTATCTTTGGACGGGCGCGGTGGGATGTGTTTGCACTGCGCTCACTGCTTGGCATTGTCTCGGCAGACCTGCATCAATCGTTTGTGTCGAGCGGCCTGCCGGGGCGGGAAGTCGTGCTGTCCGGGTTCTTTGCCAGCCAGGGACTAGCCGCGCACCATGAAGTGACTTCGGAGATGGAAGGCCGCGCCGAAGAAGCACTGAAACTGGCTCACGCCGCACATCTAGCGGATAAGCCAATGGAGCAGATGTCCACAGGCGAAGCGCGGCGCATCTTGATCGCCCGAGCCCTGGTGCCTGACCCCCGTGCTCTGCTGCTGGATGAGCCGACCACGGGGCTTGATATTGGGGCGCGTCGCCGCTTTCTGCAGACGGTTCAGCAGATTGCCCAGTCGGGCAAGACGATTATCTTAGTTACGCACCATGTCGAAGAGGTCATTCCAGAGATCAGCCGGGCGGTCCTGCTGCGCGGCGGCAAAGTCTTCCAAGACGGCTCCACTGCGGACGTACTAACGTCTTCCCATCTCTCCGCGCTCTTTGGCGAACCGATTGAAGTGCGCCATCAGAGCAATGCTTACACGGCGGAAGTGCACGGGGACAAACACGGATTATGAACGGCGTTCTCAACATTGACAAGCCTGCCGGAATGACTTCCCATGATGTGGTAGGGCGAGTTCGGCGTGTCGCCCATCAAAAGCGGGTCGGTCACGCAGGCACTCTCGACCCCGATGCGACCGGTGTTCTGCTGGTATGCCTCGGCACAGCCACGCGCCTTTCCGACTATCTCGCAGCCGAAGGCAAAGCCTACCGGGCCGTGCTGGCGCTGGGGTCGACGACCACGACTGAAGATGCATCGGGCGAAGTCTTGACCCAATATGAGACCAGCCATATCACCCAAGCCGATTTGGCTGCAGTGCTGCCAGGCTTTGTAGGCGACATCTCGCAGGTCCCGCCGATGGTCAGTGCCGTGCACCATGAAGGAAAACGCCTGTATGAGCTTGCTCGTGCCGGGATTACCGTCGAGCGCACCGCCCGAACGATCCACATCGACAGCATTGCGCTGCTGGATTTCGCGCCCGGCCCAGCGGCTCAAGCAACCCTCGACATTGTCTGCGGCAAGGGAACCTATATCCGCACCCTCTGCGCCGATCTAGGCGCGGCGCTCGGAGTGGGGGGGCATATGGCGTCTCTGCGCCGCACCCGTGTAGGCGTCTTCACGTCCGATGCCGCAACACCGCTGGACGACTTGACGGAAGAAAACCTGCCGGGCCTGCTGGTCTCTCCGGCGTCTGCGCTCGACAAATGGCCTGCTCATCATGCCGACACTGCCGAAGCAAGAAACGACATCAAGTCCGGCCGTGCCCTGCGGTCTTCCCTGCCGCCGGAGACAATCGTCCGCATTTTGGATGCACAGGGAGAGCTGATCGCTCTGGGCCGGACTGACGGGGAACAGCTTCGCCCCTTCAAAGTGTTCCTAACACCAAGCGACTGAGAATATTTAACTGATGGTTACACAAAGCCGTAGGGATACGGAGCAGACGAGGGAGTAAACTCCACTCGCTGAAAGAAATTGTCCTTCGGACAAAAGATGTGTGTACTTGGTTTTTTCCTTCGTCCGAAGGACGACATCAATGTAGCAGATACGAAGTAATGCCGCAGGCATAGAGGAGTTTACTCCCTCATCTGTCAATGCTTAACATCAGATTTTAACCATGCACAGCATCTATCCACTCCAAACAGCAGCCGAGCCTTTGCGCGACACCGTAGTTGCCATCGGCGTTTTCGACGGCGTCCATCGCGGCCACCAGGAAATCCTGAAGCAGACCGTGCGGGAAGCCCAGTCGCAGGGCTTGTCTCCCGTCGCGCTGACTTTTGATATCCATCCTGGTGAGCTGTTTGCGCCGAGCCAGTCGCCTCCCTATATTGCGTCGCTGGCCCAGCGCGTTTCACTGATAGATACCTACGGCGGCGGAATCGAAACCGTCGCGTTTGTCCAGTTTGACCGGGCGTTTGCCGGATTGTCCCCCGACTCTTTTGTCACGGATGTTCTCGAAGGCCGGTTAGGAGCGCGTCATGTGCTGGTAGGTGCCGATTTCTGCTACGGCAAGGGGCGGGCCGGGACAGTCACGACTCTGCTTCAGGCCGGGGCGCAGTGCGGGTTCACGGTGACAGTCGTGCCGCCGATTTTGATCCATAACCAGCGCGTCAGCAGCACGCAAATACGCGGCCTCGTGATGGAAGGCGACCTGCCCGCGGCTATCGATCTGTTAGGGCATCCGTTTGTCGTGGAGGGAACAGTCGGCCATGGCAAGCAGCTTGGCCGGACACTCGGCTATCCAACAGCGAACTTATTTCCCACGCAACCAAATCAGCTCCTGCCGGGAAACGGAGTTTATGCCGCTTACGCCCATCTCGAATCCGGCCAGACCGTCCGCGCCGCCGTAAGTGTCGGAACCAACCCGACCACGGATACCGATGGCGGCCGCAAAGTGGAAGCATTCTTAATGGACAGCTTCAGGGGCGACCTGTACGGCCAGTCTTTCGCCCTGGACTTCCGGGTCAAAGTCCGCGACGAGCAGAAGTTCGACGGCTTAGACGCTTTAATAGTCCAAATGGCGGCGGACGTAGCCGGGATTGCGGAAAACTTGCCCCTGCCCGGATAGGCGGATAGGCCCCCCTGCCCCAATTCTGGGGAGCCATATGGAGAAGAGCAGGGCGGAAAAGAGCAGTGCCGACATGCTATCCCGTTCTACTCTGGCACCCCAGAATTGGGGCGGGGGGCCTTCTCTTCTCGTATTTCCCCAGAATTGAGAGTTAGGAGGCTCCCATCGCGATAGTGGGTATAACGACCACATGGAAAAATGGACTCGTCTCTTAATTGTCATTGCAACAACTCTGCTGCTGCTGACCCTGGTCGCGGCTAGTGTCCGTCTTGCCATGTCGGTACATCATACTTTGCTGCTGTTCGCGCTCGGCGCTCTAGTCGCCTACGCCCTCAGCCCGCTCGTGGAGCGGCTCAGCCGGACACGCTTGTCCCGGCCCCTGAGTGTAGCGTCCGTGTTTCTCGCCCTGCTTATCTTGTTCGGCCTGGGAGCCTGGTTCCTGGAAGGCAAAATCGCTGCCCAGGTACAGGATGTTACCCAGAACTATCCTCATTATAAGCAGCAGGCTCTCGTCCGGGCCGGGGATCTGGACCAGAAGCTGGCGGCACGTCATATCCACTACAGCCTGACCGATACGATCCAGCACCCGCCGTCCAGCCTGACCACTTTTGGCGAGCGTGCCGGAAAAGACGCGCTGCCACTGGTACGCCGCTCGTTTACAGACGTCGCGGAAATCGTTATTGTCCTGCTGATCGCTCTGTATTTTCTTATTTTCGCGCCGGATATGCGCGAGAAGTTCAACGGTATGCTGCCCGCAGACCTTGCCCGGCGGGCCGACCTCTGGGAGACCGATACCAGCCGAATTCTTGGCGGCTTTGTCAGCGGACAGATTACGATTGCCCTGATTATGGGCGCAGCCGCCGCGCTGGGCTGCCTGGCAATCGGGATCGGTCCCTGGCTGCTGATCGGCCTGTTCGTGGTCGCGGCATCGCTGATTCCCGTGTTCGGCCCCTATATCGGAGCGATCCCCGCCGTGCTGGTAGCCTTGATCAGCCCAACTCATATTCACAGCCCGGTTGGAGCGGCGATTGCGGTGGTTGTGCTGTTCGTGGTCATCAACGAAGCGGGCGGCAAGATTTTGTATCCGAAGCTGGTTGGCAGCGCTCTCGGCCTGCATGAAGTAGTCGTCCTATTTGTCCTCTTCGCCGGGCTTGAGATCAACGGCATCGTCGGCACCCTCTTCGCCGCTCCGGTGACTGCGCTAGTCATCGTGACCATCGTTCACCTGTACCGCTACTGGTCCGATATGCCGGACAATTTGATCTCCAACTCAAACCGTGCCGACGCCCGCCGCGACGGTCACCATTCCCCCGCGCCTGCCGCCCCGGAGCCGGAACTGCAATCGGAAGACCGGAAAGCGCGTCTGCCTCAGTCCGTGTGAGAAGCCTCACCTCGCACCTTATGGAAAAATGGCCTTGACTTTTACGGCTGCTATCGGGTACAGTAAAACGATTATCAAAAGATTAAACAGAACCGCAGGGAGGGATAGAGCGAAATGGCTCTGCTCAAAGAACAAAAAGAAGTCGTGATTACCGACAACAAAACACACGACTCGGACACCGGATCGCCGGAAGTCCAGATCGCACTGCTGAATACGTCCATCAAGAACCTGACGGAGCATCTTAAAGTGCATCGCCATGACATGCACACCCAGCGCGGACTGATGGTGCAGATCGGCAAGCAGCGTCGTCTGCTGAATTATCTTGCCGCCCGTGATATCACTCGCTACCGTGCTCTGGTTGCCAAGCTCGGCATTCGCAGCAAGCACTAAG
This sequence comes from Janthinobacterium lividum, assembly GCA_050954545.1. Taxonomy (GTDB): domain Bacteria; phylum Armatimonadota; class Armatimonadia; order Armatimonadales; family Capsulimonadaceae; genus JANXMY01. The sequence continues at coordinate 6,691 of JBPBQB010000300.1, forward strand.
TTTTTCGGCCCCGTCCGGCTACGACTCCCGGCGCGGGGCGTCCTGCATTAGAAAGGCCTCCCGGCGAAAAAGCGCAAGGGAGGCTTTTGTTGTTCCTTACTCTTAAGACTTTTTACTCTTAGGAACTCACTCTTAGGATACTATTCAATCTTCCCTGTTCCCAGCGCGGGACAGGAACCCACCCCGCCGCAAGCGGCGACCCTCCCGATGCGGGAGGGTGAAGAGTTTTAGACAGGCCTGTGGGCACAATCTCTTCGTCCTCCCGTTTATGCTACGCATTACTGCGTATCGGAGGACCCCTGCGAAGCAAGGAGGTGGGTCTCTTTCTGGAGAAACACACTCACCCATGGAACAATTTGTCGAAACCGAATGGTGCGGCGCAACCCTGCGTATCAGCACCGGCAAGCTTGCCCAGCAGGCCAATGGCTCTGTCCTGCTCTCAAATGGCGATACCATCATCCTCGCTACGGCGACGATGTCGAAAGAGCCGAAGTCGAACTTAGACTTCTTTCCGCTCACCTGCGACTACGAAGAGAGAAAGTACGCCGTCGGCAAAATCCCCGGTGGTTTTGTCAAGCGCGGCGGGCGACCCGGCGAAAAAGCGACCCTGACGTCGCGCCTGATCGACCGTCCCCTGCGTCCTTTGTTTCCCTACGGCATGCGTAACGAGACCCAGATCATCGCCATGCCGCTCTCGTACCAGCCTGAGTTCTCCCCGGACGTTCTCTCCGTCACGGCCGCCTCGGCAGCGCTGATGGTCTCCGATATTCCCTTCAACGGCCCTATCGGCTGTGTCCGGGTCGGCTTAGACGCTGACGGTGCGTTTATCCTCAACCCGACATACCCGCAGCAGCAGGAAAGCCCATTGGACTTGATCGTCGCCGCCAGCGACGATGCCATTGCGATGGTGGAAGCAGGGGCCTCCGAAGTTTCCGAAGAGAAGATGCTGGAAGCGATGGATTTCGCGCATGATGCCTGCCGCAAGCTTTGCGATATGCAGCGTGAGCTTGCCGCGAAAGTCGGCAAAGCGAAGACCGACATTCCTCTGCACCATGCCAACGCCGAAATCCTGGAAGTCATTCGGGAGCGCTTCGGCGCGATGCTCCGCTCAGGCCTTCAGGACCCGGACAAGTCTTCCCGCGAAGCCGGCCTGACTCTGCTGATCAACCAGGTTGTTGACGCCCTGAAAGCTGAATACCCCGACAACATCGCCGACCTCAAAGAGGCCGCCGACAAAGTCGTCAAAGAGCAGCTCCGCGATCTGATCCTCACCGAAGGCAAGCGGCCCGACGGACGCGGCACGACCGACATCCGAAAGATCGACTGCGAAGTCAGCCTGCTTCCCCGGGTCCACGGCACCGGCCTGTTCACACGCGGACAGACTCAGGTCCTGACCACGCTGGTCCTCGGCTCCGGCGAAGACGCCCAGATGGTCGATACGCTGGAAGAAGACAGCGAAAAGCATTACATGCATTTCTACAACTTCCCGCCGTATTCGGTCGGCGAAGCCCGCCCGATGCGCGGTCCCGGACGACGCGAGATCGGCCACGGCGCACTCGCCGAGCGTGCTTTGCGTGCGGTCATCCCCTCCCGCGAGTCGTTCCCGTACACCATGCTGCTGACGTCGGAAGTGCTTGAGTCCAACGGCTCGACTTCCATGGCCTCCACCTGCGGCTCGACCTTAGCGCTGATGGATGCCGGTGTCCCGATCAAAGCTCCCGTCGCCGGTATCGCGATGGGCCTGATTGAAGGCCCGGAAGGCAGCGGCGAGAATGGTGTCGGACGAAAGTATGCAGTTCTGACCGACATTCAGGGCATGGAAGACTTCTCCGGCGACATGGACTTCAAGGTCGCGGGCACTGCCGAAGGCATCACTGCCCTGCAGCTTGACACCAAGATCGGCGGCGTTCCTCGTGACGTCTTTGTCCAGGCCTTCGCCCAGGCCCGTGACGCCCGCTTGTTCATCTTAGGCAAGATCACCGAAGCGATTGCGGTCCCGCGTGAGACATTGTCGAACTATGCGCCGCGTATCATCACGCTGCACATCGAGCCGGAACAGATCGGTCTGGTCATCGGACCAGGCGGCAAGACGATCAAGAAGATCACTGCCGATACCGGTGCGAAAATTGATATCGAGCAGGACGGTACTGTCTATATCTCCGCTGTCGACGGCGCAGCAGGCGATGCCGCGAAGAAGGCGGTCGAAGACCTTACCCGGACCCTCAGCCCCGGCGACGAGTTCGAGGGCACAGTAGTCCGGTTCCTTCAGTTCGGCGCGTTTGTCGAGATCCTTCCCGGCAAAGACGGCCTCGTCCATGTTTCCCAGCTCACCGACTCCGATGAGCGGGTTGGCAAGCCTGAAGACGTCCTCAAAATGGGCGACAAGATCCGTGTCCGTGTCACCGAGATCGACCCCCAGGGCCGTGTCAACCTGACCGCCCGCGGCCTCGACCAGCCCTTCGACCCGACTAACCCCGAGCCGGGCCGACCAGCCCGCCCCGGCGGCAATGGCGGTGGTGATCGCGGCCCGCGCCCAGAGCGCGGCGGCGGTGATCGCGGCCCCCGCCCAGAGCGTGGCGGCGGTGGTGATCGCGGCGGACGCGGCGGTGGCGGCTTCAACGGCGGCGGCAGCAGTGAGCGCCCCGAGCGCCCCGTCCACTTCGAGCCTGCCAAGCCCGAAGGCACCGACGACAGCGCCGGCGCAGCCGCCCCGCTGACCCAGCCCGAAGCCGCCCCCCTCGCCCAGGCCGACGACGAAGCGCCCCGCGCCCGGTTCCGCCCCAAGCGATAATCGTGAGCGACGTTGTGTAAGTCGAAAAGGCCGTGACAGCAATGCTGTCACGGCCTTTCTTATGGGCATCCGTGGGTGTAGGACGGGGGTATAAAACCCCCGGCAATGAAAAGCAAACGCCCTTCGGGCTGAAGAGTCCGAATCCTATCCTATTCCTAACATCCGTAGCCCGGAGGGCGTCAGCACTTAACTGCCGTGGGTTTCATACCCCCGGACTCCTCTCCCCGGACTCCTCTCCCCGGATGCTTCTCTGAATTCCAACCCCAACACAAGCAGGAAAGCAAGCAGGCGGCAGAGAATTACTCTCTGCTGCCTTTTTAGCGGTAGCAGCAGAGGGAGAAGATAAGGCAATGGAAGTGACATTTGCTCTGACGCAGCAAGATTTATGGGAGTTTAATAGCTTTGTCATCCGCCGTGTCCTCGCCTTCAAGATAAGGATTGCATTGCGCTTTGCCATTGTTCCCCTTGGCATCATCGCGCTGACCGGTGTGGCTGGCTTTCAGACCTGGCAGTGCATTTTATTTGGAATTGCCACTGCCGTAGTCTGGGTTCCATTCTGCCTGTGGAGTGCTCGCTTTCATGTCTCTCGTGCGGCTCACAAGTCTCTTGGCTTGCTGGGAACGCAGACGCTGAAAGTGGATGGCGCAGGTCTGCGTCAAGTCACGGCCCGGGTTGACTCGCTAATTCAATGGAAAGCTTTCCCTGAAGTCGAAGAGAGCGCTTCGCAAATTTTGTTCTTCACAGATAAGCAGCACGCAATTATCGTCCCCAAACGTGTCTTCGGCTCTTTAGCACAGGGACAAGCGTTTTTGGAGCGGGCGCAATGTTGCTGGAATGCCGCGAAAAATGGCGAGACTATTCCCGACGCTATTGCCAATGACATAAGCATCTGGCCCCCAGCGCCGCGCCCCGGAGCTTAATGACTATGAGCCTGACAACAGAACAAAACGTTCCAGTTTACACAAGCAAATCACGATGGACCCCGGAGCGTCCGCGCGTGCTGGTCACCTGCTGCTCGGACGGGCGGCTTCAGGAAGCGATAGATGAGTTTCTGCAAATCCATCTTTCGATTGTGGATTACGACCGCTTCTACGCGCCAGGCGGGCCGGGTGCGCTAACACCGGGCGGGTATGAGTTTCTGCGGGCGACCCAGTATCGGGACGATCTGGCATTTCTGGTCCGTGCCCACAAGGTCGAAGAGCTGCTGCTGATCTTTCATGGGGCTGCGCCGGAGGGGCCGGAAGAGGCGACCTGTGCCCACTACAAGCGTGTCCTGCCGGGCGCGAGTGCGGCAGCGGTGCGGGAGCAGCAGACGCAGGATCTGGCGGATTTGCAGATGTACCTGAGCGGTCTGCGCCTGACGGTACGGATACGCGCCTTCCGGGCGGAAGTCATTGCAGACCGACGGGTGCAGTTCGTCCCGATGCTGTGAGTCCCCGCCGTCCATGGCGGGATCTCACACTGCTGCTAATCGAGCCCGTGCAGAGCGCCGATGTGACGCTTGACAATCAGGTCTGTCTGGTGAGCAAAGCTCTTGAAATTGCTGGAACCGTCGATGGCTTCCTGGGCGAACAGCTTTTCGTCTTTGGCATGGATCTTCTGCATGTCGGCGATGTACGCGGCATCGAACTGCCCGCTGGGAACACTCTTCAGCGCGGCAAGCCGCTGCTGGAACTCGGAACTGAGCGTCGCGACGACAGGAATGTCTGTCTGGGCAGCAATTGCTTTCAGCCGGCTGTTGACTCCCTGGTGGTCGTGGACTTCAGCAATCGCAAGGTCTTTGACATTCGGGGCAATTGCCTTCTGCTCGGCATACTGGCTGGCGACTACTTCGTACATGCCGCCTTGAGAGACCTTGCCGACAAAAGTCTTATCTGCCGAAGACGCCGGGGCGGCGTAGAGGGCGGAGGCAAGACAGAAAGCCGCACCGGTGGCGGCAAAGATGGCGAGAATTCGCTTAGGCATAAGGTCTCCTGAATTTCGTGTCGAGATTTCGTGGTATGCTATACCCGAATCCTGACGACCTGAGACCTGGCAGCGAGGAACCCCAAAATGAACTGGACGGAGCGGCTCAATCGAAGCCTCGGGCGGATGCCGCTGGGGGAGGGGACTGCCGAGTTCCTGCACTGGGCCTCTGTCCCGCATCTGCCGGACAACCGGCCCCACCGGCATACGTTTTTCGAGGTCTGTCTGGTGGGAACACATGGCCGAGGCGAGTTTGTGGTCCAGGGCCAGGCAAACACGATTGGTCCGGGCGACCTGTTCATTGCCCGGCCCGGTGTCATCCACCAGATCATCAACACAGGTGAGACAGAAATGGAGCTGAGGTGGGTCTCGTTCCAATGGACACCGGCGCTGAAGCCAATCAGCGAAGTCGACTCTCTTTTTCGGGCTTTTTCGAACTCGCCACTGGTCGTCGTGCGAGAAGAGACAGGGGCAGTCGCCGCGCTCTGGCAGTTGCTGGAAGTAATCGCGGGAGCGTCACCAAATCTTTGCAGCGAGGCTCAGTATCAAGCCCTGACTGCGGCTCTTTTGCTGGGGATCGCACAGGCCGGGGCGGACTCAGCGCTGACGCCCCTGCCGGAGCCTGACAGCTATGAAGCCGGTGACCTCCCGGCGCGTCTGGCTGTCCGCTTTATCCATGACAATCTCTACCGTGCCCTGCCGCTGCCGGAGATCGCCGATCAGGTGCATCTTTCGCCCCGCCATCTGTCCCGCATCTTCGCCTGCTTCACCGGAAAATCAATCGCGCACTATATCACCCACGCCCGCATGGACCGGGCGCGTGGCCTGCTGCTGCACTCGGTGCTGCCGATCAAAGAGATCGCGGCGATTGTCGGTTACCCGGATGTCCACCACTTTACCCGCGTGTTTGCGTCTCACTTCGGCTGCCCGCCGGGGGAGATGCGTCGGCACCCCGAGAGGCACCCTGTCCCAAATATCCAAAACCCCGGCGATTTGGTCTAAAGACGGCTTTGGGGCACTTGTGATACTATTACGGCACAAGGAGACCTTGCTATGCTGACTGACGAACAGAAACAATTTTATGCCGACAACGGGTATGTCCTCGTTCCCGGCCTGCTCACGCCGGAAGAAGCTGCCTTCTACCGAAGAGAAGCGCATGACCTGAGCCAGCGCCTGAGCGCGATCCGGGACACAAACGCCGCCTGGGGCAGCGCGGACACGGTCGCGATGGGCAAAAAAACGTCGCTCCTGCACTGCCATGATGTCCAGTTCCAGAGCGCGGCGTTCACGCGGCTGTTAGTTAACGAGAAGCTGACCGCCGTGGCTGCCGATATTATCGGGCCTAATGTCCAGCTTCACCATACCAAGATGTTCATCAAGCCCCCGGAGAAAGGCGCTCCGTTCCCGATGCATCAGGACTCGCCGTTCTTCCCGCATGAGAATCATTCCATGATCGCTGCCATTGTCCATTTCGACGACGCACCGGTGGAACGCGGCTGTGTCCGGGTCGTGCCCGGCTCCCATAAGCGCGGAATGCTGCCGCATAATTCCGAAGGTTCCTGGCACCTCTCGCCCGAAGAGTATCCCGTTTCCGAAGCTGTTCCCATCGAAGCCAAGGCGGGCGACGCCCTGTTCTTCAGCTACTTGACCATCCACGGCTCCGGCATCAACGAGAGCGACGAGGCGCGGACAACGGTCCTCATCCAGATGCGCGATCCCGCCGACCCGCCTTCGTTTCGCACCCACGAATCCCCCGGTCAGGGCATGATGCTGGCCGGGATCGATCCCACCTGCGCCACCGTTCCCCCCTGGGAGCGTTCCCAAAGCGCAGACGGCGTGCTGACCGAAGCAAACGGCAGCGGCGTTCCGCCCGTCTCGATGGGCAGTGCAATGTCTGGAGCGATGGGCAAGATGTAGGACCCCCTAGCCCCCAATAATGGGGGAACCGGGCTAGGAGAAGAATTCACGTCCCGACACAAGCCCTCCTGCTCCCCCATTATTGGGGGCTGGGGGGCAGTGTCCTACCAAAATACAGCGTCCAGCAGGAAAGCAGGCAGGCGGCGGGGAATAATTCCCCGCCGCCTGTTTTCATCCAGACCTTTTGCTGGATTTCATGGACAGCCGTACTTGCTTTGAGGGAGAAGATGAAATGGAAGTGACTTATCGTGTGATGCGTGGAGACGCTTGGCGTGAGACAACCCATATCTACACGCACCACCCCCAATTGTACAAGTCTTTGCTGTGGCCGCTTTTATTGTGCATCGCTGTGGCTGTTCCCGACTTACTTACCCATGCCTTCTTGTCTGCCTTCAAGATTAGTCTCGGATTTATGGCTCTGACGTTATTAACTACACTTGCTTCTGCCGCCCACAGCGTTTACAAGAAGTTTCCCGCGAAAAATACAGAGCGCATTCGGACGGATAAAACTGGACCGCAAGGGTTTGAATGCCTTGTGCCGGAATTTCATCATTGTGTGGCATGGAAGAATATACTCAAAATTGAAGAGACAGCTCAAGACTTCTTTGTGTTTGCGAAAGGAATGGGATATGGTATCCCCAAGCGTGCCTTCAATAACTCGGAACAGGCACAACAATTCTTGCAAGCCGCAACGACCTACTGGAAAAACGCGAAGATGGGACTTCCATTATCGGATCAGCAAGGCGTCTGGCCTCCTGCGCCATCAGTAGGAAGAAGAGATGAGAATGCAAAAGAATAATCCTCCACCGCCTATTTCTGCGGCGGAGGCGAAAATGCATGAAATCACTTTTAACATGACATTTCGTGATCGATTAGAAGGATACCGAATAGGATTGGGGCATATGCGTCTGCTTTACCGAGCTATCTGGTGTGGCGTTTTGCTGCTATGGATGGTCGGCTTCATTTTAATCTCGTATGGCAAAGGTTATCCCACAACTTGGCCTCTCTCCAATTTGCCTCCACGCTCCCTGGCTTTGAGCATGGGGCTTCTCCTCGGAATAACTTTAGGGTCTATTGTTTTTACATCCCTTGTTTTTGGTTATCTGTTTCGATCACTGACAGTACAGGTTCTTCCGATGCATCTTGCTTATAAGCGTAAAATCTCGTCACAGCTTGTCCGCTGGAAAGATGTGAATGCAATCTTAGTTACAGGCGAATACATCTGTTTCTGTCAAGATATTCCTTCTGCCATTGTTGTACCAAAGCTGGCATTTACAAATCAAGAACAAGCCACGGCTTTTTGCGCCACAGCACTCGAATATTGGCATAAGGCGAAAGGGACAGCGCCTCCTCCTGTCCCAGACACTGCTGGGAGTTGGCCTCCTGCCCCCCGAGTGAGCAATTCCGTGGAACCCGGCGACAACCGGAAACGTTAGTAGGTATACTAGACGGCAAACTAATTCAACGGCGAGGAAATTTCTATTATCATGATACAACGCGAAGTGCTTCCCAACGGTATCCGCATCGTCACAGAAAATATTACATATGTGCAGTCGGTGGCGCTTGGGATTTGGGTTGGTGTCGGGGCACGGGATGAGGCAGACGACGTCCGCGGCATCTCTCATGTGATCGAGCATATGCTCTTCAAGGGGACACCCACCCGCACCGCCCAGCAGATCGCAGACCAGATCGATTCGGTCGGCGGCGACATCAACGCGTTTACATCGAAAGAGAATACGTGCTACTACGTGCGGATCTTGTCAGAGCATGTGCCGCTGGCAGTGGACGTGCTTTCGGACCTGTTCCTGAACTCGATCATCGATTCCGAAGAGCTGAGCCGGGAACAGAATGTCATTCTGGAAGAGATCAAGCGGCGCAACGACGAGCCGGACGATCTTGTCCATGATGTCTTTACCGAGACTCTCTGGCCGGGACATGTGCTGGGTAAGAGTGTCATTGGGACGCCGGAGACCGTGTCTGCGCTGAAATCCAAAGACCTAAAAGACTACATGGCCGGGCACTACACGCCTGATACGATTGTGATTGCGGCAGCGGGAAATCTGAACCACGACGAGATTGTCGCGATGGTGGCCGAGCGGTTCGGGCACCTGACCGGGAAGAAATCGGACTGGCGCGAGCCGGACACGACCCCGCAGTTTGTTCCCGGTGTCAGCTACATCGAGAAGTCTATCGAGCAGGTCAACCTCGTGCTCGGCACACGCGGCTACTCTCAGATGAACGACGACAAATACAAGCTGTCTATCTTAGACGCTGTCCTAGGCGGCTCCATGAGCAGCCGTCTGTTTCAGGAGATCCGCGAGAAGCGCGGCCTGGCGTATTCCATCGGCTCCTATTCCCAGTCGTTCCGGGAAGGCGGCTACTTCGCGGTCTACTCGGGCACCAGTCCGAAGACTTCGGAGCAGGTCATTGACTTGGTCAAAGCCGAATTCAAGAATATCCGGGCGAACAATATTACGGAAAAAGAATTGGAGCGGTCGAAGAACCAGTTCCGGGGCAGTGTCGTGATGAGCCAGGAAGGCATGAACTCGCGGATGCGCCGGATCGGCAGCAACGAACTGGTCTACGACCGGGTCATCCCGATTGACGAGACCATGGCAAAGATCGTTGCGGTGACACTGGACGATATTGCCGAAGTCGCCGAGTATCTGTTCTCGTCGGATACTTATGCGATGGCGACTGTCGGGCCGAAGATCAAAGGCGGCAAGAACGGCACCGGCAAGCCGAAGTCTGAAAAGAAGCTGGAAAAGGCAAGCAAATGACGGACGTTTCTGGACTAGAAAAGATCACCGTCGCCGTCTCGGGTGCGCTGGGCCGGATGGGCCGGGAAGTGGTCGCGGCGGTACAAGCAGAGTCCGACCTGCAATTAGTGGCTGAGATCGACAAAGACGACAGCCTGACCGACATTCTGGCATCGGTCAAGCCGATTGCGCTGGTCGATTTCTCCGTGCCCGAGTCGGTCCTAAGCAACATCGAAAGGACACTCGAACAGGGGGTCGTGCCGATTGTCGGCACGACCGGCCTGTCGCCGTCCGACATCGCCATTGTCCGCGAACTGTGCTGCCAGTACGAGATCGGAGCGCTCATTGCCCCGAACTTTGCTATCGGCGCGGTGCTGATGATGCGCTTTGCCCACGACGCCGCCAAGTACATGCCCGACGCCGAGATCATCGAGATGCACCACGAAAAGAAGCTCGATGCCCCTTCCGGCACGGCAGCTAAGACAGCCGAAATGATCGCCGAAGGCCGCGCAGATGCTCTGCCCACTGCTTTGCCATCCGATGCCTTCGAGAAGATTGCTGGCGCACGCGGCGGCAAGGGTGCCGGCGATGTCCCCATTCACAGCGTCCGCCTGCCCGGCTTTGTGGCCTCTCAAATGGTCATCTTCGGTGGTCTCGGCCAGACTTTGACCCTGCGCCACGACTCGATAGACCGCAAATCGTTCATGCCTGGTGTCATTCTCGCCATCCGCCACGCCGCCATACTCGCCGCAAACGGCGGCGATCTGGTGTATGGGCTGGAAAACTTGCTTTAGGAAAACCCGGTCTGGAAGACCGGGGCTTTAGAAGTGCAAAATGTCCGCTTCGCGGACGAAATGCTTGTTATCGGTGGAACCAGGGAGGGATGCCATGGCAGACGGATATTACCGTTTATTTTATCATTTGTTTGGGGGACGCGTGATAGGGAACCGCTGCTGGTCGGCGACATCGAGCAGTTTGCTTACGCGCTGATGCGGCAGAAGTGCCGCGAAAACCACTGTCCTCTTGCGGCAATCGGCGGGATGGAAAACCACGTTCATTTGCTGGTCACTTTGCCTCGAACGCTTTGCATTCCTGATTTTGTTCGGTCTGTAAAGGGCGCGTCGGCGCATTTACTGAACGTAACGCATGGGCCACCGACATGGGGTTTCAAGTGGCAAGGAGGCTACGGTGTTCACACAGTCAGCCCTGGGCATTTCTCGACTGTGCGCCGTTACATCGAAAACCAAAAGCAGCATCACGCACAAAGTACGCTTTGGCCCGCCTCAGAGAAATTCAGCGAGACGGATTAGTGACGAGCGCAATAGCCTGGTCTGGAAGACCAGGGCTTTAGAAGTGCAAAATGTCTGCTTCGCAGACGCAAGATAAGTTCGTCACGCCGTGATTTTCTGCCGTCACGGAGTGACATTTTGCACTTCTAAAGCCCGGCACTTCCAGTGCCGGTTCCTACTCCGTACCGGTCCCATGACCCATCACGCCGTCTGCACTTGCTGCACTTTTTCCATCTCCCGCTTCATCGCCCGTGCCTGCCAGCGCAGTTTCAGAGGCATGATGAACGATTCCAGCACGACCCCCTTGGATAGCTTAGACTGCCCTTCCCGACGCTCCATGAAAATAATCGGGACTTCCGTGATCTGGAAGCCGCACAACTGGGCCCGGAACGTCATCTCGACCTGGAACGAATAACCGTTGGAATGGACATTGCCGAGGTTGATCGCTTCCAAAACGCGCCGATGATACAGACGGTAGCCGCTGGTGCAGTCATTGACCGCAAGCTGGGTCACCGTGCGGACATACCAGTTTGCTCCCCACGACAGCAGAATGCGGCTGAGAGGCCAGTTGATGACGGAGATACCGTTTAAGTAGCGCGACCCGATCACGACATCGGCGCTTTTCGCGGCGTCCCCGATGCTTTGCAGGTACAGGGGATTGTGGGAAAGGTCCGCATCCATCTCGACAACGGCATCATAACCCGCCGCCAGCGCCCAGGCGAAGCCTGCGAGATACGCCCGGCCAAGACCTTCTTTCGCCGCTCGGTGCAGGACATAGACCCGGTTTGCGCTCTGCGGGGACTCCGCCAGGGTATCGGCGATCTGACCGGTGCCGTCGGGCGAGTTGTCATCTACAATCAGCAGATCCACAGCAAGGGACTGATTGAGGACTTCTTCGGTGATCTTCTCAATGTTACCGGCTTCATTGTAAGTCGGGACAACCACGATTATGCGGGTTTTCGGGTATTCTGATACTAAATCGCTAGCTGATGGATAATTTGATGGCATTGCGGATGTGCTGTTCAACTCCTGTGATCTCTCCTGCAAAAATTGATGTCGTTTGGCCGTAAAATTGCAAATCGGATCGTGCTTGCCTACCTGGTGCCGGTGACCTTTATGCTTGCGCTGGGAATCCTGATTATCCACCTTCAGGGTGACCAGATTCGCCTGCGTGATTATGTGCTCGGTATGGCGCTCGTGCTGATCCCTACTCTCATCATCGGGCGGCTGCTGACTTATTCGATTACAGCGCACCTGGAGCAGCTTCGGCGCAGCGCGGAGCAGATCGAGCACGGGGAGTACAAAGCCCGCGTCGTGCCCGGCAGCGAGGACGAGTTCGCCGACCTTGCCCGTGCGTTCAACCACATGGCAGACGTTCTGGCCCAGCGCGAAAGCGCTCTGCGGGAGCAGAACCAGACCCTGGCCGCCCTGAACCACCGCTTTGAGGCCGTGCTGAACGCCGCAAATGACGGCATCGCCATGCTGGACCGCGACGGCTGCTTTGTGCTGGTCAACCGCCGCTTCGGTGAGCTGGTCGGCCTCCGCGCTCCGGCCCTGCTGCATCACACGCTTGAAGAAGTGCGCCCGCTGCTGATCGACCGTCTCAGCCACCGGCTGGCCGCTCTTGCGCCGTCGGAAACCCGTGCAGTCGCCGAAGAGATCATCGCTCTGGAAGAGCCGGACCGGCGTTTTCTGCAATTTTATACGGCCCCCGTCGCTGGCGAAGACGGTCACGAGACTATCGGCCGGATCATCGCCCTGCGCGACATCACGCGTGAACGTGAGCTGGATAAAATGAAGACGGACTTTATTTCCGTCGTCTCGCATGAGCTCCGGACTCCGCTGACCAGTATCAAGGGCTACACGGACCTGCTGCTTTCAGGTGCCACCGGTGAGCTTGCCGAGCTGCAGTCGGAGTTTCTCGGCATCATCCAGCTCAGCACGACCCGGCTGTCCAACCTGATCAACGATATTCTGGACATCTCGCGCATCGAGTCCGGCACGCTTGAAATCAAGCATGAGCCGATCGATTACCGCAAAATCGTCGCGGATACGCTGCGCCTCATGAAAGCCGCCGCCGATGCGAAACAGGTCAGCATGGATGCCGCCCTTCCAGAAACGATCCCGCCGGTGCGCGGCGACACGGACAAAGTTACTCAAGTGCTGACAAACCTGGTCAGTAATGCAATCAAGTATACCCCGGAAGGCGGCTGGGTAAAAGTGAGCCTGGAAGTCTCTGGCGAAGCGAGCGTGACCACCTGTGTCGCCGACAGCGGCATCGGTATCATGCCGGACGATCAAAAGAAGCTGTTCCAAAAGTTCTTCCGTGCGGACAACAGCAGCACGCGGGAAGCAGGCGGCACGGGCCTTGGCCTAGTCATCGCGAAGACACTGATCGAGCTGCTGGGCGGTGCGATCTGGCTGGAAAGTGAGCCGGGCCGGGGCAGCCGCTTTTACTTCACCCTGCCGCTCTTTCTCGAAACCAGCGGCGCTGCCGCCCCGTCTGCCGTGGAGCTGCCAGAGCGCGGCATCGGTCTGGTCTTAATTGTCGATGATGACGCCTACGTCCGCAGCCTCATCCGCCACGCCCTGCACCGGCGCGGCTACGGGACTTTGGAAGCGTCGGACTGCGCGGAAGCTCAGCAGAAAGCGCGGCTGCACAAGCCGGACGCCGTGACCCTTGACATGATGATGCCGGAGATGGACGGTCTGCGGACCCTGCGTGCTCTCAAAAGTGACCGGGCGACCGCCCCCATCCCGATTGTCGTGGTCTCCGTGCTGGGTGATCCCGCACGCGGCGACCTGACTTTGGGGGCGTTCTCGTTCCTGCAAAAGCCGCTTCAGTCTGACCTGTCGGTGTCGGTGGCGACCGCCGTAGGCGGCAAATCAGAAGAAAAACGAGCTTTGCTGGTCTGTGGCTCCGACACTCCTGTCTGCCGAGACTTCGAGGCCGCCGCGTCCGGCCTGCTGGCCGATTACGGGATCGCGCTGACCACTATCGAAAGCCCATCTGATGCCGTCGCCTACGTCATCACCGAGACGCCAGGCCTGATCCTGCTCGACACGGCCATGCCCGACGCCGAGCTTTTTGACCTGCTGACCGCCTTGAAAGCCGAAGAGGAAGCCGCCCGCATCCCGATTGTCCTGCTGACCGAGGACATCAACCCAGACAGCCTGCATTTCCACGCTGGAGCAGATATGGAAGGTAATGGTGCCCTGCTGGATCACCTATGCGAGCTGTTAAGCCGGTCGATCCCGACCTGGGAAATGCCGGTGAAGTAGGCACGAACCGTAAATTAAATCATGGATTTTGATTGGGACGACAGCAAAGCAGAAGCGAACTTCATCAAACACGCCGTTTCTTTTCTTGAGGCTGCTTCTGTGTTTGACGATGAGCTTTCGATCACCTTTAGTGACCCGGACCATTCTGCCGACGAGGAACGTTTTATCATTATTGGTCATTCTGATCGCGGGCGTCTTCTGTTCGTTTCCCATAGCGACCGTGATGACCAACCGCGTATTATCAGTGCGCGTGAAGTGACACGTCGCGAGAGAAAGGACTATGAAAATGTCAGATAAAAATACAGAGTCGGAAGAGTATGATGATCTGCGCCCTGAGTACGGTGAAACTGAGTTAAAAGAGTTGCTGGCAGGCGGCGTTCGCGGCAAGTATGTTGAACGCTACCGTCAGGGGACCAACTTAGTAAAGCTAGCTCCCGATGTCGCCGCCGCATTCCCGACCGAACAGGCTGTCAATGAAGCCTTGCGAAGACTACTCGAAAGCGGCAACGTCGCTGCTTAATCCAGCAAAAAATGAGTCGCGCCAACTCTGCTTAGGAAATGCCAGTGAAGTAACCTATCCTACTGTAGACAACGGAAAATGAAGCATAGCACAGAAATTTTTTTAGCCGCTTTTTCCTGCTGGTTTATACCAATCTTGCTGTGGTCGGTGGGCGAGTCCGCGAAAAACTGGATAGTCAGCACTGATGGCGGCCTTATAAAGCTCCGTCGGCCAATATCTACGGCGGCTGGGTGGATAGCATTAGCTCTGCTTTATCCAATCTCGTTTGGATTGCTTACGGCGGCAAACTCATATGCTTCGGACCGGCTACTTTGTTTGTGCTTTTTCGGTTTGCTATCTTTAATTTTGTTTGCTTTTGCTGTCAATGCAGCCGCACCAAGAACAGTCATTTTGGATATGGCACAGGGAACATGTTATGAAACAAGAGGATGGTGGGCGCAGACAAAGAAAAGAGAGCAAGCAATCACAGAAAATGCTCGGCTTCTCTTTTGCTGGACATCAAATTTTTACTCGCTATTTTTGCAAACCGATTCAACTGGCTATAATTCAAGGTTCCTATTAAGTATGTCTGTTGGTAGAAAGAACGCTGATTTTGCAGCGGCTGAACTGTCTCGTAGACTGGGGTTACCAATCGCTGAAGGCAGACTCCGCCAGATAGACAAATTGTGAGTATCGATACTACCCCGGATTGAAATCCGGGGCTGAAGAGCCTGGGGCTGGTTGTCCTACGGACAAAAGATATGTCAATGCTCGGTTAATCTTCTGTCCGCAGGACAGTCGGCGCGAAGTGCCCTTCAGCCATGCACTTCAGTGCGTGGTTAGCTAAGCTGATGAAAGAAACCAATTGGGAGCGTCTTGATGCGCTCACAGATGAGGAAATCGATACCTCCGACTCGCCGCCACTTTCGGATGAGTTTTTTGCCAAAGCGAAATGGCTCCAACCAGGCGAGAGCGTGACACATCAAACAGTCAAGGTTGAGCTTGCACTAAGGAACGTGCTCACGGGAACAAACTTGTAGTCGCGTAGCGACTTTCACTCAAGAATAGACCGGCACTTCCAGTGCCGGTTCCCAGTGCCGCGAAGCGGTACTTCGTAGCGTCTTCGCTGAATAGCCATGCCATTTATGGCATGGTTCTTGAATCTGGCGTAAATAGGAGAAAGTTATGAGTGCGGCACTTACTTCTTCGGCGACAATTTACAAGGCGGTTGTTCACCCGGAAGCCGAAGGGGGCTACTGGGCGGAAGTCGCCGGTTTGCCTGGATGTTTTACGCAGGGGGACACGCTGGACGAACTTTACAGCAATCTAACCGAGGCGATTGCCTGTCATTTAGATTTAGAGGCCAGTGACGTGCGGGTCGGACTACTGGAAATGGCCGCGTGAAAGTAGTCAGTGGCGGACACTTTTGCCGAAGTTTGCGTAAAAAAGGCTGGGTGCATCTGCGGACCAAAGGCAGTCACCAAACTTGGGGCAAAGCCGAATATTTGGATGTCACTGTTCCTGTGCATGTCGGCAAAGATTTGGGACGCGGCCTGCTGGCAGCACTCCTTAAGCAAAGCGGTTTGACAGAAGCTGACCTTTGATGGCAATCTCTGATTAGGGTGAATAATTATGACAAAATACAACATTGCGGTTGTCGGGGCGGGGGTTGTCGGGAAGGAAATGCTGCGCGTGCTGGCGGAGCATCAGTTTCCAGCACGCGAAATCCGGGTTCTGGCCCGGAGCGAACGGACACTGACGGTCGATGGCCGGGAGTATGCGGTGCAGGCGACGACTCCGGAGGCGTTTGACGGGGTCGATATTGCCCTGTTCGCCGGAACCGAAGGCGACAAGGGTGCGGCGGTAACCTTTGGGTCGGAAGCGGTCAAGCGCGGCGCGGTCATTATCGATAACGGCGCGGATTTTCGGATGCGGCCTGATGTTCCATTGGTCGTGCCGGAAGTCAACGCGGCGGCGCTGCAAAACCATGAAGGGATTGTCGCGAACCCGAACTGTTCGACCGCGCAGCTTGTTCTTGCGTTGAAGCCGCTGCATGATGCGTTCAAGATTACTAGAGTTTGGGTCGCGACTTATCAGGCTGTTTCCGGCGCGGGAGGGGCGGCGGTCGAAGAGCTGAACGCGCAGAACGAAGCCTTAGCGGAGCACCGGGCGATCACGCAGGCAGGACCGGCGTTCCCGGTTCAGATCGCGGCGAATGTCATCCCGCAGATTGGCGGCTTTGATGCGCTTGGGTATACATCGGAAGAGATGAAGCTGGTCCACGAGACCCGCAAGATCATGGGCGACGAGACCCTGCGGGTGACCCCGATTGTCGCCGCGCGTGTTCCCGTCGCGGTCGGACATTCGGAAGCAGTCTGTGTCGAGACCGAACGGCCTGTCACTGCTGCCGAAGCCCGAGAGCTTTGGGTGAATGCACCGGGGGTCGCCGTACTGGATGAACAGGGCGGTTCCGATCCGTACCGAGCCTATCCGACACCGCTGTTTGCGGCGGGGAAAGACACGACTTATATTGGACGTATTCGGCAGGATCTGGATAACCCGAACGGGCTGAACTTCTGGATCGTTAGCGACAACCTGCGAAAAGGCGCGGCGACAAACGCCGTTCAGATCGCGGAAAGTCTGGTCGCACAGGGATTACTGAGGAGATGACCTACCTCCTTGCTTCGCAGGGTCCTCCCTAAAGGGAAGATTCGGAGTAGTGCAATAGGGCGCAGCAAGCAGCGCCCCTACGTTTGTGATCTGTATCCTCCCTTTAGGGAGGACCACAGCGAAGCGGTGCGGTAGGTCTTCAAGAAAGCGTTAGGAAAAGCAGCATGGAACCGAGATTTGGCCGGGTACTGACCGCGATGGTCACCCCGTTTGATGCATCAGGAAATGTCGATTACGACGAGGCCGGGCGGCTGGCTCAGTGGCTGGTGGAGCACGGCTCCGATGGGCTGGTCGTCACCGGCACGACGGGCGAAAGCGCGACTCTGAACCGAGAAGAGAAGCTGCGGCTTTACAAGACTGTCCGTAATGCAGTCGGTTCGGAGCACAAGATTCTTGCCGGAACCGGCAGCTATGACACGTCCGAGACTGTCATACTGTCGCTGGAAGCCGAAGAGACGGGTGTCGATGGCCTGCTGGTCGTGACACCGTATTACAATAAACCGTCGCAGGAAGGCCTATTCCAGCATTACAAAGCTGTTGCCGAGGCGACCGACCTGCCTGTCGTGCTCTACAATGTCCCCGCCCGCACGGGCGTCAATTTGGAAGCGGCGACGGTGCTGCGCCTGGCCGAGATCGAGAACATTGTCGCCGTCAAAGAAGCCAGCTTGCTGCTGGGTCAGGTCGGCGAGATCATCGCACAGGCCCCCGCAGGCTTCCAAGTCTACGGCGGCTCTGATGAAGTCAACCTGCTGGTTCTCGCGCTCGGCGGGGTGGGGAACATCAGCGTGATCTCCCATGTGATCGGCCCGGACTTGCAGAAGATGCACCAGGCATTTTTCGCTGGCGATTACAAGACCGCCCGGTGCCTGCACCTTGGTTCGCTGCCGATGACAAAAGCGATGTTTAGCGCTCCAAGCCCGGTTCCGACGAAGACAGCTCTTACGATGATGGATGTCCTGCCCGGCAGCCGAGTACGCCTGCCATTGGTAGATGCGAATGAAAAAGAGCGAGCGCTCATTCATACGGCACTGAAAGATTACGGGCTGCTGCGCGGATGAAGCCGCGCGGAGCACTTCGAAAACATATTATGACAACACCAACAAACACCAAACAGGCTAACGCCAAGACCAACACCAAACAGACCAGCACCAAAGCAGCAAAAGCGGCCCCTGCGGGAGCCGCGAACACGAAGACACTGCAAATCATCCCGCTAGGCGGGATCGGTGAGATCGGCAAGAACATGACTGCCATCCGCTGCGGTGACGAGATCATTGTCATCGACTGCGGCCTCGCCTTTCCCGGAGCCGATCAGCTCGGAGTCGATCTCGTTATTCCAGACATCTCCTATCTGATCGAGCACAAAGAGATGGTCAAGGGGATTATTCTCACCCACGGCCACGAAGACCACATCGGCTCACTCGCGTTCGTGCTCAAACAGCTCAATGTTCCCGTTTACGGCACTCGCCTCACCATCGGCTTCACGAAAGGCAAGCTGAGCGAGTACCGTGTTCTGGACAAAGCCAAGCTTCATACGTTCAGCGCCGAAGACCGGTTCAAAGTCGGCATGTTCGATGTCGAACCGTTCCGCGTCTCGCACTCCATCCCCGATGCAGTCGGCTTTGCCGTCCATACCCCGGCGGGAACGCTGGTGCATACAGGAGACTTCAAGTTCGACCAGACCCCTGTCGATGGTCAGCTCTTTGACATCGCACGTCTGACCCGCATCGGTCAGGAGGGCGTTCTAGTCCTGCTGTCAGACTGTACTAATGTCGAGCGAAGCGGCTTCGTGCCTTCGGAGCGCGTTGTCGGCGATACGTTTGACAAGATCTTCCGGGACTCTCAGAAGCGTATTATTCTGGCCTGTTTCGCATCCAACGTCCACCGGGTCCAGCAGGCCATCGACTTCTCGGTCAAGTATGGCCGAAAAGTCGCGCTAATGGGCCGCTCGATGGAGCGCAACATGGAAATGGCCCAGCAGATGGGCTACTTGAAGGTTCCCGAGGGGACTCTGATCCGGGCCGACGAAATCGAAGACTACTTCCCGCAGCAGGTGACGGTCATCACGACCGGCTCTCAAGGCGAGCCGATGGCAGGGCTGTCCCGGATCGCGCAGGACGAACACCGCAAGATCAAGATCGTCGCGGGTGACTCGGTTATCCTCTCGGCCTCGGCCATTCCCGGCAATGAAGATGCTGTTTACCGGACCATCAACCATTTATTTCGGCGCGGTGCGAACGTCTACTACGACGGCGTCGCATCCGTCCATGTCTCCGGCCACGGCTACGCCGATGAGCTGAGATTGATGCTCAATCTCGTCGAGCCGCAGTATGTCATGCCCGTTCACGGCGAGTACCGGATGCTGCACCGCTACGCCAAGATGGCGGAAGACATGGGCTGGCCCGTTGAAGACATCATCCGGGCGGAGATCGGTGACATTATCGAAGTCGGCGAAGACGTCGCCGGTGTGATCGGCCGGGTCGAGAAGAGCGGTGCCGTGCTGATCGATGGTACCGGTGTCGGCGATGTCAGCGAGATCGTCCTGCGCGACCGGATGCACATCGGCTCCGACGGTTTTCTCGTGCTGGTCGTCGGCATCTCTCAGGAGACCGGCGAGATCGTCAGCGGCCCCGAAGTCATCTCCCGCGGCTTCGTCTACATGGATCAGTCCGAAGAACTGGTCGAGGAGATCAAGCAGGTCATCATCAACAAGATCAAGAACCTGCCTGAAGAAGACAACGACTGGATGGTGGTTCAGCAGGACCTGCGCGACGCCGTCAGCAAGTTCCTGTACAAGAAGACCGCCCGTCGCCCCATGATCCTGCCGATTTTGCTGGATTTATAACGGTATTGCTTGGAGAAAAAGATGATACCAGCACTCAAGTACAAGTCTGAAGTAGGCGCAGACGGGGAAGTCACACTTCCCCGTTTGAGCCTAACGCAGGGAACACCTATCGAGATCATCGTACTTATCCAAGAGTCTGAAGCCGGGGACCAGAATGGATTCCGGAAACTGTCCGCAGAGACTATGGACTATTGGGACAATTCCATCGACGATAAAGTTTGGAACAATGCCTAAGATACTGTATAGAAACGATCCAGAAATCCCCCCGCCCCCAATAATGGGGGAGCAAGAAGCAGATTTCTGGCATCCGGTTCCCCCATTATTGGGGGCTAGGGGGTCGGGTCTTGGCTTTCTATACAGTCTTTAAACAGCGCCACATTGTGCTGATAAAATCCACAATCTAAGCCAAGCAGAGATCATCAAACCTTTCGGCGTCCTTAACAAAGCGGCATTTGAGAAGGTGCTGACTGAATTGGACGGTGTGTTAGGACGCTGAAACGTCGCAGTCAATAGGAGAACTCAGAACATGGTCATCGGTAGAATTGGCGCGGATTTGCGCCCTATAGTCCCAATCGTCGTTCAGGGCGCAAATGGGCAGGAAACAAAAATCTTCTGCCTGCTCTCGACCGGCTTCCGAGAAGCCCTGCTTCTACCATCCGCTGAAGTCGCCGCGCTCGGCCTGCCGCAGATAGGAAGCCGCACTGTTCAGTTCCCGGACGGCAGCGAGATCGAAGCCACGATCCACCCCGCGAAAATCCTGCTGGCAGGCGAAGCACACGAGATCGACCTGCTGGCGGGTGGTTTTGAGCCGCGAATGGGTCTGGCCCTCTTCCAAAACTGCCGTCTGAGTATGGCGTTCACCAAAGGCGGAGCAATTCAAATGGAGCAGTCATGAAACGATATTTGTCGTTCTGGCTGCTCCTTCTTTTGTGCCTGCCGATGAGCGCGATCACTGCCGACCCGCTCACTCCTGCGGTTGCTGCTCTATTGACAGCCGCCAGACAGGGCGACAATGCGAAAATCCAAACCTTAATCAAGCAGGGAGTCGATGTCAATGCCACTGTCGTAAACTTGAACTATAATGCGCTTATGATTGCCGCACAGATGAACCATCCTGCAACGGTTAAACTGCTGCTGGATCACGGGGCGTCCGCGAACCTGTCAGTTCTTGGTAGTACTCCATTGCTGCTTGCATCAGCCGGCTTCGTAAATATCTTGGCCGGAGCTTTGCCACCCAACCCCCAAAAAGAAACATCAGCATGGCAGCATGGCTATTATGATATTATCCGACTCCTCATAGACCGTGGTGCCGATGTTAAGATGAGCGACATACAGGGGGGTACAGCTTTACTTTATGCGGCGTATGGCTGCGATGCCAAAACGCTTCAGCTTCTACTCAGGCACGGCGCGGATGTCAATGCAAGGACTTCGGATGGAAACACGATCTTAATGAGGGCCGGATCACCGCCGTGGCCGGACAGAGTCACAAAGGTGAAATTGCTGCTGGCATGGGGAGCAGACATCAATGCGAAGAATGCAAAAGGCGATACAGCGCTAATTCTTGCCAAGCAAGCGCATCAAGCGGATGTGGTCAAAGTCCTGGAAGCCGAACTTGCAAAACGTAAGAAGACTGAGCCTGCTGTTTCGGCAGCGGCTGCGCTCCCGCTGCTTCAAGGCGCTCGGGACGTACTCGACCGTGCCCATCAGGCAAGCAATCTGGCGGAACTCAACGGAGACTTAACCAACGAATCCGCGGCCTCAATGGGCTTCAGTTTAGCTATGATGGCAGAGGCTATGAACTCTTCATTTTCGCTGAATGAGACGCCTGAGGAAGCATCGGCATCAGCGAAGGCAGTTCAAGCAAACGCTGCTTCTTTGATAAATCGCTATTCGCTGACCGAAAAAACGATACGTGACTTGAACGAATCCGGTACTCTGCCGCCTGGCAGCAGCGTTCAAGGCCATGAACTTCTCACGGAAGCATTGGCGCTCTGTGACACCTATGAGAAAACCCACTCTCCTGATAAAGACGGCTCTCTCAGCACACAATTTGGAAAGAATGTCTTCCCAGCATCCAGAGATTGCGACTTTGAGGTCCTCAGCCTGACCCGTGTCCGAATCACACCGCGACGCGCTTCCATCTCTCCAATAGAAGCACGTCTGGAAGCCGGGCAATGGCATCTTGATATAGGGAACAAGTGGCCGAAACAGCTACAGTTGTGACAACCATGCCAAGCGCGGGGTTTTCCAATCCAAGACAACAAATGCCCTCACTATCCGCAGTCGCCTCGACTTTCATTCAAGAGTAGACCGGCACTTCCAGTGCCGGTTTCCAAAAATTGCCCCGCCACGCCACAACAGAACGAACCATCAGAGGAAACTGAAATGTCCAAGTTCCAAAGCGCCCTGCCCGTCGTCTGCCTGCTGCTGAGCTGCCTGCACCTGATGCCGGTCTTTGGCAACGCCGACTTTGAGGCCAATCGGCTGAAAGCGGCGGCGGCGAACCCACCCGGCGTTTCTTTGACTCTGAGCCTCCCCACAGGCAAGTCGCAGTTCCATCCCGGCGAGATGATCCCGCTTTCGGCGGCTTTTACGAGCAGTACGCCGGGCACGTATCAGCTGAATTCCGACCCCGGCAGCCGCGACCTGCAATGGGGTGGCGATGCCTTTCAATGCGACCCTCAGAAAGGGTCGACCGACTCCCTGCGTGTCTTCTATGACCACTCATTTGGCATCGCTTACAGTGGGCCGGGGCCACGTTTTCAGGCGCTGACCGGTCAGCCGGTCTCAATTCCCTACACGCTGAACGAATGGATGCGCTTCGACACTCCTGGCCGCTACCATGTGTTCCTCACAAGTCACAGGATCGTCGATGGGGCTGAAAAGCATAACTCTTTGTTCTTTCTGGGCCGGGCCGTGACTTCAAACACGGTCGAATTCGAAATACTGCCTGACGATCCGGTCTCGGATGCCAAAACGCTGCAGGACGTACTTCCCTTGTTCAACACAGAAAGTAATGTCTACCATGCCCGGATCGGGCAGACAGCGGCTGCCCGCACTGTCCGGTTTCTAGGAACGCCTGATGCGGGTCGGACGATGATCGCCCGCTATGGGACTTATACCGAGTACGAATCTCTGAACTCCTTCGCTTTCTACCAGACCCGGCTCGGCCTGTATGGCTTTCCCGACCGCCCGTTCATTATCCACGAAATGCAGCGCCGGATCGCCGACCCAGCCTTCCCGATCTACTCGTTCTTTCTGGACGATCTGGCCGAAACGCAGTTCCTCGACGTCTATCCGCAGTTTGTTCCGCCCTATGCTGCCGGCGACCCCGCCCGAGACAAAGAGCGGCAGGATCTGATCGCACAACGCAGGAAAACGCTGGCGGATTTCAGAGAACAAGACCGTCAGGCACTTGCTGCCGCCCCCAAATCGGGCCCGGCGCAGGCCATCAAACTCTACGCCCTGCTTACGGCGGATTACCAGCATCTGAACACGCCAGAACATCAAAAATTCGCCCAAGCTCTGATTCCGATCTTTGACGACCTGACGCCGGAAGAACAGAACAATCTACTGGATGAGAACGGCTACTGGCGGGAAGTGAGCGGCCCGGACATGCTGCCTATTCTGAGACGTGTTTACGCAGAGCCGATGCCGAACACGAACTGGGGCTCGTTCCAGGACGACGACAAGGTGCAGCGGCGCAGCCTTGCCCTGCATCATTTGGTTGAACTGTCTCCCGCCGAGGGCCGGCCGCTGCTGCTGGCGGAGATCAAAAGCCCCTCTCCGTGGGTAGACCTGCCGACACTCTGTTCACTCCCGGACCAAACTCTGCCGATGCTGGATATGGCCCTTGCCGCTAACCTGGAAAACAGCCTCCTGCATGGGCAGGGCGACTCGACGTTCACATCCCGGCTGGTGGAGCGCTACGCGACAGCGGCCATTCTGCCGCGTGTCAAGGCCGTCTATCCACATGCCGGCTGCGGCGACCAGTCCGATCTGCTGGCTTATTTCCTGCGGACTGACCGTGCCTACGGAGCGGCCCATCTGGAACCTGCGCTGGCACAGCGTAAAGGTGTTTACTGCTACCGATATGAGCTTGGCGAAGTCGCCGCGCTCCGGTTCGGGCCGGACGTCGAGCGGCTGGCCGTGATCCATCTGCATGACCCGGATGAGCAGGTGGCCGTTGATGCCGCCAAAGTGCTGGGCACTTACGGGTCTGCCGCTGCCGAGTCGCCGCTCTGGGCACGGATGCGGGAATGGCACCGGCAGTGGGCCGGGAAAGCCAACCAGATCGACCTGGCTAACCATCCCGTGTCTGAGACAGGAGCACTTGAGTACGCGCTGACCCAGGCGCTGTCGACCGCCCCCGGCTGGCTGCTGGACTTGGGGCAGCTTAAAGTGCTGAAGTCGCTCTGTGTCACGCCTGGGGGGCGGCAGAACATGGAGGCGCTGGTGCAGGATTGGACCGTGCCGGTCAGCATCGCGTACCAGGAAGGCGACGGTTGGCGGGCCGCTCAGTATGGGCCGATGTCTTCAGTGCCGGCATTGGAAAACAAGCTGGCTCAGTTCCCATCTGGGACACGGTTTCGGATTTTTTACGAAGGCGCTCTGGCTGACACGCAGCAGGCACAGGCATACCATCGGCTCGGGACTTTTCTGAAAAAGCGTGGGATGCGGCTGGAAATGCAGTCCTTCCCACCCCACTGAGTGTCTCAGCCCAGGTGGATTTGGGCCAGGGTGCCGCAGGCGATGGCGGCGCTGAACAGCGCTAAGATGCTGGGGATTTCCCAGGACATCCCCTGCCGGTGCGTTCTTCTTCCGATACTCATTTCCCAATGCACAATCTGCTGCTGAACGACGTGCTGGTACGTCTGCCGAAGTGTTTGATACATTATGGTGTCTCCTCGTTCGTCTTCGAGAGAAAGCTAGTTTAGCAGGAAGCATACGGAGCGAAAAGGGCGGAAGTCACAGGGGGTGCATGACCGATGTCACGCGCCCCCAAAGAGCGAGTGACTTTTTTGTTCCTACACGGCACTCTTTTTCCTGCGGGCGCATAGTCCCAGCAAGGTGAGGCCGAACAACGTGCTGCCGAAGCTAACTGCGCTCGACATTTCCGGGACCGCAGTCGGTGCTGTTTGGATGAAATTGAGTGTGCTCTCCACGTTTTCATAAGTGAGTTCCTGAGTCACGCCGTCGCTCACCGTCCAGCCGAATGTCCCGATCTCAAAGCCTGTCAGTGTTCCAAAGCCACCGGTCAGGCCGTTGCCGGTGAACGGCGTTCCGTAAATGTTTGTGACAGCTCCACCATCTATGACCAGATCAAGACTCGTATTTGCAGTGAATATCCCGCCTGTGATGGTGACCAATGCGCCAGCCTCATAGCCGTCGTTGAAGATTCCATACCAGTTGTCACTGAAAGTTCCTCCTGACACAAGTACCACGCCTGTAACGTGATTGGATATCCCGGAATCCGAGCCGGTGAAGATCGGGCTGGTACCGCTGCCGTTAATTACAGTAAGGGTTCCATAATTCAAATACGCATCATAAGAAGTTGTCCCGCTTGTAAATGTTCCGGTGCTGACTATCGCAGTCGTGCCGGCCGGATTGACAACTGTCTGTGCCTGGACTGCACCCATGCTGAGGGAAAAAGCAAGCATCGCCAGCCCGGCGATTATGGGAGTCGTGGATGCATGGATCATTGTGCGTGAGAAGAGCATGAGGATATCTTTTGCCGTCGGCATTGAGAAAAGACAAAATTGTCTGCGGCAGGGGTAGTTCGGGTGGCCGTACTCAATGATACTGCATGAATCGTGCCAAGCTGGCATATTTTATGAGTGGAGACTGAGCTATTTCTCGTTGGCGATATAGTCAACGATGACTTCGCAGGGCCGTTTTTACTCAGCGCGGATCAGCATCCTGCCGCGCTGATGCTCTTCCTCTTCGCTGCGGGTAACGACGGTGATCTGCACATCATGGCCCAATGGGTTCAGCCATTCGAGTAAACGCTCACATCCGTTCGCCCTGCAATTCGCCGCGTGTTTGCTTGACAAAGCAGGCAGGCTTGTGTTAGCTCTGTCTGCGTCTTCCTAAACATCAGAAACGACGTGCAGTACCCAAAATTGTTCAGCCGCGCTGTGCTTGAAGAATGGGACTGCTGCCTCCTTCTTCCTCGCGCACCACATTTCTGATCAGCTTGCTCGGTATCACTGCGTTTAGGGACTCATCAGGGATTGGCAGTTATACTGGCAGTGTTATGGTGCCTCGAACACACCCAGAAAGAAGACTCATGAAAAACTACGGCCAGACGATCAAAAATCACGGACCACCGACCGCCCTCACTTGCTTGCTTGCCCTGACACCCCTCCTGCTTGCCCTGCATCCCGCCGCCGCACAAACCACCGCCGTCTCAGCCCCCGCCACACTGACTACGGGCAGCACCGGCTTCGAAACCAGCGTGTCTTATGATTCCTCAACCGGCACATATGACGAAAACGCCAGCGCAAACCTCGGCTTCTCCTTCACCGTCAACGCCCCCATTGTCATTACCGGACTTGGCTTCTTTGCCGATCCTTCCTATTACGATGCCAATAACCCGTCTTACGATACCTTGGGCAGCACCACCCAGCCCTACGCTTCGTCCCATGCCGTCGGCATCTACGCCGCCGATGGGTCTGTTCTGATCTCCGGCACTGTCAGCCAGAGCGACACGCTGACAAACTACTTCCGGTACTCCGCTCCCAGCGTCGGCGCGGGCACTGTTTTGCTGCCGGGCCAGACCTATATCATCGCCGGTGTGACCGGCGCAGATGACCCATACTGGTACAACGTGCTGAACCCGGACGGCTCCCCAGTGCTGACCTATGCATCCGAGATCAACTTCGGCGAGAGTGAGTTCATCGGCGGAGACAGCCTGGCAAGCAGCATCTTCTCGGCTTCCCATGACTATGACCCCGGCTTCTTCGGCCCGAACTTCCAGTTCAGCGATGCGCCCGTTCCTGAAGCGTCGACAACTGTCTCTCTGGGCCTCCTGCTGGCGCTCGGCATCGGTGGGCTTGGTCTGAGCGTCCGCCGCCGGTCCCCTTGTTCTCACTGAGCACTTTTTTTGCCCAATTTCTCCCTGCTGTACTGCTCGTTAAGGAAATCTCTTATGAACCCTCTCGCAACTTCGTTTCGCCGGGCTGCCCGCAGTTTTGGCTTCGTGACTCTTGGCGTCCTGGCGACGCTGGGGGCACTCTCGCTCACTCACCTCGGCCCTGTTCAGGCCCAAAGCCCTGGCGTTTCCCTGGCATCCCTGGTCGCCCAGATCAGCGTTCTGAAAACGCAGAACATAGCCTTGCAAGCCCGCGCCACCGCCCTGGAAGCTAAGACCGCATCGCTCTCGGTGTCCGGTACAGACCTCTTCTTCACCGGCGTCAACGTCCACCTCGTGGATGGGACAGGCAGCACCATCAGCACGTCCGGCCTGGGAAACCTCACCATCGGCTACAACGAGCTACGCAGCGCGGGCAATGTTCGCACGGGCAGTCATAATCTCATCGTCGGCTACGGCAACAATTACTCGTCCTATGGCGGGCTGGTCGCCGGCCTAAACAATGCTGTCAGTGGCCCCTTCGCCTCGGTCAGCGGCGGCGAGAGCAACTCCGCCTTCGCCGACCTGAGCACGATCAGCGGCGGTTCCAACAACATGGCGAGCGGCAACTACGCCTCGATCAGCGGAGGCCAAAGCAACACAGTCCCGGCAGACCACGGCTATGCGCCGGTCGTCGCCGGGCCACAAGGACCCGCCGGAGCCTAGGGACCCGAGGGCGAGAAAGGAGACATCGGTACCAAGGGCGACAAAGGGACCACCGGGGCGCAGGGAGCCAAGGGAGACACGGGCGTACAGGGGGCGGCAGGGCTGGGGTTCACGCCGGACAAGATCGCCCTCCTCGGCACGATGAGCCTGAGCGGTACGGACCTGACGTTTACAGGCGTCAACGTCCACATTGTCAGCGGGTCAAGCCTCACCGATGACGGCACTGGAGGCGAGGTTACAGGGGCCACCCTAACGGGCCTGGGCAACCTGATCATCGGCTACAATGCCACGGGAAATACTCACGGGGATGCCCGCACGGGCAGCCACAACCTCATCCTCGGCGACCAGAACAACTACCAGAGCTACAGCGGCTTGGTCGTGGGCGTCGACAACACCATCAGCGGCAAATACGCCTCAGTCAGCGGCGGCTACGGCAACAAGGCCAGCGGCCCCGTTAGTTCGGTCAGCGGCGGTGCCGGCAACAGTGCCAGCGGCGGCCTCAGTTCAGTCAGCGGCGGCACAAACAACACGGCCAGCAACGACTACGCTTCGGTCAGCGGCGGCATAAGCAATACGGCCAGCGGCTTCGCCGCGACGGCTAGCGGCGGCGAGAACCGCTACCAGAGCCACGACTACGGCTGGAGCGGCGGTCACTACGCTACTGACGGCCCATAAGTATTGGGAACAGGAGGAAGGGCGCGGCTTGTCCGCGCCCTTACGCAGGACCGGTACATAGGATCGGGTAAGGGTAGGGTTTGTCCCAACCCGCCTGATCCTACTCTTTTCTGGAGACAACGATGACCACACCATTTGCCAAGTGCAAGCCTCTACTATTTGCCACTCTCGGCGTTCTTTCGACCGTCGGCG
Organism: Janthinobacterium lividum; assembly: GCA_050954545.1. Lineage (GTDB taxonomy): Bacteria > Armatimonadota > Armatimonadia > Armatimonadales > Capsulimonadaceae > JANXMY01. The sequence goes on from JBPBQB010000300.1 coordinate 35,370, forward strand.
TCCTGTCGCTGACACATGTTGGCCCCACCCAGGCCCAAAGCCCCGGCGTCAGCCTGGCATCACTTGTCGCCCGGCTCAATGCCGACGAAGCGACAATCACCAGCCAGACGACGACTATCAGCATCCTGAGATCGCAGGAACAGAGCGACATCAAAAACGTTCAAAACCAGCAGAAGAACGATGAGAAGCAGGAACAGAACGACATCAAAGACGTCCAGACCCAGCAGAAAAATGACGAGAAGCAACAGAGAAACGACATCATGAACGTCCAAAGTCAGCAGGCGAACGACGAGACCAAACAGACGACTGATGAGGCCACATCAGTGCGCTGCAAACCTTGACTTCCCGCTTCGCTTTATCCAGCGATCCCATTATCGGCGGCACCAACACCCTGCTGACCATCACGGGCGTCAACGTACAGATCGTTAACGGCCTGGGCGGCACCGAAACAACCAATGGTCTCGGCAACCTCCTCGTCGGCTACAACGAGACGGACCCAAAATATACACAAAACCGCACCGGCAGCCACAATCTGGTCGTCGGCATGGGGAACAACTACCTCTCCTACGGCGGCCTTGTCGCCGGGCAGAGCAACCTCATCAGTGGTCCGTATGCCACTGTCACTGGCGGCCAGAACAACACAGCCAGCAGCGACCACGCTTCAGTCTCCGGCGGCCAGAACAACACAGCCAGCGGTGCTTACGCCTCGGTGAGCGGCGGTATATACAATACAGCCAGCGGTGCTTACGCCTCAGTGAGCGGCGGTTACAGCGGCATGGCCAGCGGCTACTTCGCCTCAGTGAGCGGCGGTATAGACAATATAGCCAGTAGTGATGAAGCCTCAGTAAGTGGTGGTGCTTCCAACACGGCCAGCGGGACCAACATGCCCGGCTATGCGGTTGCTTCCTGGGTCGGCGGCGGCTACAACAATGTGGCGACTGCAGCCTATGCCTCGGTCGCTGGCGGCGCGGACCGCTACCAGAGCCATGTGGATGGCTGGAGCGGCGGCGATTATGCCACTGACAATCCCTAAAAACCCGTTCCAAAACGACCCCCGGCCCCCAATAATGGGGGAGCAAGAAGAACTTTTCTTCGTCAGGTTCCCCCATTATTGGGGGCGAGGGGGCCTCTTTCTATCGGTATTTCAGCCCGGACGCGCTTCGTCTGTGTCCGGGCTTCTTTCCTAAATTATCGGAGAACCCCATGTCCAAGTTCAAGAATGCAGTGCAGGCCGCTTGTGGCCTGCTTCTAGTATCCAATGTCCTGATACTGACCCAGTGCAGTCCCGTCCAGGCGCAAAGCCCCGGTGTCAGCCTCGCCTCCCTTATCGCCCGCCTCAACTCCCTTATCGCCCGCCTCAACGACGATGACGCCAAGATTGCCTCTCTGCAAAGCCAAATTACCGCCCTCAAGAACAACCCTATACCAGGTCCCAAAGGCGACACCGGACCCATTGGTCTCACGGGTTCAACTGGCCTCACAGGCTCTGCTGGTTCTAAAGGTTCCGCTGGACCGATTGGCCCTAAAGGTCCAACGGGCAATACTGGAGCGCAGGGTCCCGCCGGGACAGGCCTCACGTCCGGCAATCTCGCTCTCCTGAAAACCATGTCCCTGTCCAATGATCCGAACGCCGGCGGCACGAATACCCTGCTGACTATCACCGGCGTCAATGTCCAGATCGTCAATGGCCCTGGGCGCGACAAACGGCGAGCCGTCTCAGACGGATGATTATTCGGACAACCCGGTCGTCAACGGCCTCGGCAACCTCATCGTCGGCTACAACGAGCAAAGCGAGACATACGCTACGGCTCGCAAAGGCAGCCACAACATTATTGTCGGCACCGGCAACAACTACTCCAGCTTCGGCGGCTTGGTCGCCGGAACGACCAACGCCGTTGCCGCTCCGTTTGCCTCAGTCACCGGTGGGTCGGACAATCTGGCCTCCGGCTTCGCGAACTCCATCAGCGGCGGACAGAACAATATCACCACCAGCTACTACAATTCCATCTCGGGAGGCAGTCACAACACGGTTCAGAACAGCAGCTATGCCTCCATCAGTGGCGGCGAAAACGGTTTCGCGAGGGGGCAGGGCGCTTCGGTCAGCGGCGGCATCGCCAACCAGGCCAATGGACAGGATGCCTCGGTCACCGGTGGCTTCTCCAACCAGGCCAACGGCACCAACGCGGCAATCGCCGGTGGATTGGAAGGGACCGCTCTCGGCAATAATTCCGCCATCAGCGGCGGATCCGGCGTTTTCACAGGCGGCAGCTATTCCCCGAAGTATGACCAGTTCAACCACCTGATTGGGTCCAACTACGACGGTGCTGTTCCCGGCGCTCCAAACGGCTACACCTGGGATGGGGGAATCTACTTCAGCCCGCTTCCGATTTCCATTCCGTAGCGAGTGTGAATCTTGCAGCAAAACAATCAGAAGCCCGGACGCGCATGATGCGTGTCCGGGCTTCTTTCTCCGTCGATCACTGATGTCACGAAAAATTGCTGAACCTTGTCGTTGACGGCAGGGCTCAGTTAGGCTTTCTCGCCTGCCGTCGCTTTGCCACAGCTAATCCGCCCAGTCCAAGGGCCAGTAATAATCCGAAAGAGACCGTGGTGGACGCTTCGGGCACCGGATTGGATGCGGACGGACCAAAGGCAAGAAACGCCGGGCCGGCTAGACCGGACTCGATAATTTGATTGGTGGCGAGGTCCCCTGACGCAGTGAACGTGATTTCCGTCACTGTCCCCGTGTTGTTGGCATTGGTGCCTTCATTGGCAACAAACAAGTTGCCGCTTGAGTCGAAGGCCAATCCGGTCGGCCCGTCAAGCTTTGAACCGTAGGCGAAGAGGAACGGTGTCTGAAACGTGCCGGCGGTTAGTCCCGCTGCAAATTCCGTAATGCTGTTGCCATAGTAGTTGGCGACAAACAAGTCCCCTTTAGCATCCACCGTCACTCCCTGCGGGTCGTACAGACTCTGGCTGTTCAGTGTCACGGCAGACGCCCCAAAGGTGCCGCCCCCGGCGGAAACAAACTCGGTGACACTATTCTGCCCGTTCAATCCCAGGGAGTCTGCGGCAAACAAGTCGCCGTTGGCGTCGAACGCCAGCCCCGTGGGCTCGTTCAGGCTGGGGCTGGTAAGTGTCTTGACCGCCGCCGCGAAGGTCCCCGGTCCGGTCGCCATAAATTCGGTGATGCTGCCTTCTCCAAAGGTGCTGCCCTTATTGGTGGCAAATAGGTCGCCGCTGCTATCGAATGCCAGGCCATACGGCTCATTCATCGTGCTGCTCGAAAGCACAGTAGATGCGCCGAAGGTGCCGGGCGCAGCTCCCGCCTGGTACTCGGTGATGGAGCCGGGGGACGAATACTGGTTTGCAACGAATAAGTCCCCCTTGGAGTCAAACGCCATTCCCTGCGGTCCGGACAGGCTGAAGCTGGTGTCGCTGAGTGTGGTGGAAGTCGAAGCGTAGGTGCCTGCCCCGGTTCCGGCAAAGCGGATGACGGAGTTGAAGCCGCCGAGACCGACATACAGGTCCTGTGCCTGCGTAGCTGCGGGTGCGAATCCTGCGGCACATAGAGCCGCAAATCCAAGCGCGAGACTGCGGTGTTTCCTGTGATAAAATTGCGTTGAAATAAAATGAAGCGGCAAGAAGTGCATGAGAGGATCCTTTCAGAAGCCGTCACGGATGGAGCGGCAGGTGCGACAAAGTGGGTCAGGAAAGGCACGAGTGCCTGCGGCGGGGGAAGTGCGGAATGCCGTACTCTGTCTCTCTGCATAAAAGATGCCAAGCGAACATCCCTGTAAGCACGCACACCAAAATAGCTCGAATTCCCTGAAAAGTGCCGACACCGACCCAAAAAGGCGCGGGTGAGACCACTCATCCGCGCTTTTCGCTTTTCCGAACTTATTTTTCGTTGGCGATATAGTCGACAATCACTTCGCAGGGCAGCTTTTATTCAGCGCGGATCAATACCCTGCCGCGCTGATGCCCTTCCTCTTCACGGGGGGTACGACGGTGATCTGCACATCACGGCTCAAAGCGTTCAGCCAGCCGAGCAGGCGGTCATACGTCATCTGGGCGACTCTCCCATTGGTAAGTTCCGAGATACGGGCTTGGCTGGTTCCAAGAACACGGGCTGGTTCCAAGAACACGGGCTGCTTCCATCTGGGTCAGCCCGCGCTCGCGCAGGACGTGGCGGATCTTGAATGCCAGTATCCGCTTTCACGAGATGAGCGTCGGCATCGGGAATACCGAAGTCCGCAAACACGTTGCCGCCGGATTTTTCGAACGTCACCGGGCTTTCAGCGTTATCTTCCGTGTTCATAGAAAGAGCCTTTCTTGGGAGTTCATATGTCGAACTCGGTTTCATAGTCGGCATAAGCCTGGGCATAACGTGCATAAACGGCGTCAATGTCCTTTTGCGGTGTTGCAATCCCGGTAATAGCAAACTGTGTGCTTGTACCGTCAAGATCATCGATTCGAAAAAGCAGCGTAGACCAAAATGAGTCAATATTCAACCTGGTGTCAAGAAGTTGAAGTGCAACACGGACGGAGGTACTTCAACTCTGGGACTGATCCTCAAACCCGAACTTATCCTCTCACTTCAGGAGTGCAGTCCAAGATACCTTCAGATCGGATTTAGTCCCCAAGAACGATACTTTCATATTTGATATTGAATGACACACCGAGAAACGTTGCCAGCAATGAACCGATGTCAGTCCATTCCGCCTCATTGTACCAGTCGTACCGTGCATCTAACAAAACATGATCTGCACTGCTCGTTTTTAGCAATAACCGCTCGAACGGGAACATTTCTGTGACACTAAGCTCAACAAGGCTAACCTGAACTAATGGAGAATGCGTCCCGTACAGATTGATCGTTTGGAGGGCACGGTCAATGACAACAGATCGTTTCCATCGGTGAATTGCAGTCCTGAACCTAATAATTATCAAACAGGATATTAGCGTAAGAACAACAATTGCCACTACAAATGGGATTGTTGAGGAGAAAGTGTCCCCCATTTTTAATTTCACAACAACTACGAATGTGCTACTACCAAGAAAAAATCCAGAATTGCCGATACCCCTAAAAAACTCCTTGGATTTTTGGACTTTGGCATATTGGCTATGGTGTAGTTCCCATATTAGTGCGTTAGTGGTAACAAGGTAACTTTTCATGACATCCTCCTGACTTTCAGCCTTTTAGTGGACTGATCCCAATAGATAAGAGATTAAATTAAGGCAGGAAAGAGAAGCCAGACTGGTTTAGAAAGTTATTTTTCGTTGGCGATGTAGTCAACGATCACTTCGCAGGGCGCGGCTAAGAACAGCTCGCGGGTCAGGTCGCTGGAAAGACCGCGCAGGCGGTCGGGGCGGCCACCAAGGACAAGCAGGTCGATATGCTCTTCGGTGATGAGTGTCAAGATGCGCTCTTTGGCTTTGCGGGTGCGGTGGATAATCGACTCGACCTGGACTTTGTAGGGGACGGCGGCCCGCTCGGCGATGTTGAGAGCGTTGGCGGCGACAGACTCGGCGTCAGGCAGGGCGGCGTCGAGGGGAAGAATGCGCGGGACTTCAATGATATAGGCAAGCTGAATACGTGTCTGCGTGCCTTCCGCCAGCCGGTACGCGACTTCCAGAGCACGGTTAGAGTATGGCTGATCGACAGCAGGAATCAGCATATTGGCCCACTGGCCGGGCGCGAGACTGGTTTCACCGGCCGGAGAGGGGCGGGCGCGGCGCGGCAGAAGTCGGCTGAGGAAGGACATGGTATGACAGGGCTTTCTGTTTGACAGGTGATAGCTGAGACGGGTACACTCTTGGGGAGGATTGTACCCGAAATGCCAGTTACAACAGAACAAATACTCGGGGCGCTACGCCGTGTCATCGACCCCGATTTCCGTAAAGATCTCGTCACGCTGGGAATGATCAAAAACGTCGTCGCCGACGGGCCCAACGCATCATTCACTGTCGAATTAACGACGCCGGCCTGCCCGCTGAAAGAAGAAATCGAGCGGATGTGCCGGGAAGAAGTCGCGAGCATTCCCGGCATCGGCACGATCACGATCGAGATGACCGCCGTAGTCCGGGCCAACACCGGCAAAGGTATCCCCACCCAGCAGCCGCTGCCGGGTGTCAAGAACATCGTCGCGATTGCGTCGGGCAAAGGCGGGGTCGGCAAAAGCACGGTTTCCGCTAATATCGCCTGTGCGCTGGCCCAGATGGGGGCCAAAGTCGGCCTCTTAGATGCCGACATTTACGGCCCGTCTATTCCGATCATCATGGGCGTCGAAGACCGTCAGCCGGAAGTGGATGCCAAAAAAGAAGTCATGCTGCCGATCGAGCAATACGGTGTCAAGATCATGTCCATGGGCTTTTTGCAGCCTGGCGGCTCGGCAGTCATCTGGCGCGGCCCGATGGTCGCAAAAGCTGTCCAGCAATTCCTGCGCGATGTCCAGTGGGGAGAGATCGATTATTTGATCGTCGACCTGCCGCCGGGCACGGGGGATGCTCAGCTTACTCTCGCTCAGGCCATCCCGCTTTCCGGGGCGGTGGTTGTGATGACCCCGCAGGACCTCGCGGCAGCGGTCGCCGTCAAAGCTGTTTCGATGTTCAAGCGCCTCGACGTCCCCATTCTCGGCATTGTCGAGAACATGTCGTACTTCCTGTGTCCCACGTGCAATTCCCGCCATCATGTCTTTTCCCACGGCGGCGGTCAGCAGGCGGCGGAAGCCCTGCAAGTGCCGTTCTTCGGCGGTATCCCCCTGGCACTCGACATCGGTTCGGAAGCCGACGAAGGTACGCCTTCGGTAGTCGCCAGCCCGAATGGCCCCTACGCCCAGATCTTCCGCGAAGTCGCCGAACGGATCGCCCAAGCCGTCAGCATCGGTGCCCGAGCGTTCGTGCCGCTGGCGATGAGCAAGTGAGATAGGGTCAAGTGAGATAGGGTATGGAACAGCTTCAAGAGCCACGGAATGAATTCCGAGACTCAGAAGTGCCCAGTGTCGCAGCGACACAAGAAACCGACGCGCTCATATCTTGCGTCCCCTGGACGCTGAGCCCTTCCAGTCTCGGAATTTATTCCGTGGCATCTTTGGGATGACATCTTCTCCCTACCATCAATAAGTGAACAACGCCGTGACCTTGCCTGAATATCTCCTCTTAATCGCCGCCCTAATCTTCGGCTTCGGCGGAACCGCCTGGCTCACCAAACGCTACGATCTGCGCCGCCCGAACTTTCTCGGGCGGCGTATTCCGTCCGTAGCCGGGCTGACATTCGTGCTGGGTGGAGAGTTCTTTTATGCCTGCGAGTGGCTGTCTCAGGGCATGAAAACAAGCCTCGCGGGAGTCTACTTACTGGCGACACTCGGGTTCGGTGCATTAGGGCTGCTCGATGACCTGAAAGGCGACCGGAGTACAGGCGGCTTTCGCGGGCATTTTCAAGCATTAAAGCAGGGAAGCCTCACGACAGGGGCAGTCAAAGCGATTGGCGGCGGGATCTTGAGTCTCATTGCAGGCTACTTGATCACCCTGCCGGGCCCGCTCTGGTCAGCCGCTCTGGCCGCACTGCTGATCGCGCTGTCGGCGAACACGCTGAACTTATTTGATTTGAGGCCGGGACGCTGCTTATTCGGTTTCTTTGCTGGGGCTTTAGTGATCTTCTTAGTGCTGCTGAGGCAGCACGCCGTGGGAGTGGGGGAGCTGTTCTGGATTGCAGTGGTCTTTGCCGTGATCTTGTACCCGCTCGACTCCGGCGGCGCGGCGATGCTGGGGGATACCGGCTCGAATGCGTTTGGAGCCGTTCTGGGAGTGGCTGGGGCCGTGTTTTTCGCGCCGCTCTGGCAGGGCGTTCTTGTGGTTTTGCTACTGGCGCTTCAAATCTGGTGTGAGCGGCACTCACTGACTCAGTTTATAGAGACGCATCCGCTGCTACGCGCTCTGGATTCCAAACTCGGTGTCCGGGCTCAGGCGGACAGCGCCGAGGTAGGACGCTGAGTATTCTTCCGAGTCGCAGAAGTCGATCCGAACGCCCTGGCCTCCACGCGAATGCAGAAACCGGCCATCGCCAAGCGCAACTCCGATATGGGTGGGCCGCTTGTCATCGCGCCGGCTGAAGGCGACCAGATCACCCTCCTTCAAAATCGCTGTTTCCAGCAATTGACCCTCTTCGATACGTATAAAGCGCTTATCGGCAAACTGCAAAGACGCATCGCGCAGAAGCTGAATTCCGTTCAGCTTGTAAACTAGCTGCGTCAGCCCTGAGCAGTCGATCCCAAACGGCGTCGTGCCGCCCCACAAGTACGGTGTCCCGATCAGACGCTTTGCCGTCGCTGCGATGTTGATCCCGAGAGCGCTGACGATGTCGACTCGCCGGAGGCCGCTTTCCTCGGCGAGTTTGAGGGTTTCAGGACTGCTGTGGGTCTGGCTGAGGCTGACTTGATGGACGTAGCCAAGCGCACCGTCCGGCAGGCTCAGAGGAACCCAATCCCCGACTTCTGCCCGGCGGGCGACCGCCGCACGAGTGCCGACAGTCAGCTTGGTAATGATCTCGGAACTCGCACTCGGCTGGGAGTAGACATCGGCAAACAATGTCGCGATTGTCGTGGAGAGCAGGTCGCTCAGATCGCTTTGGGGGGCGGTCAAACGTGAGTCCATCCAGCCGGAATACTGGTCTTCCGTAGAAACATGGCTAAAGCCGTCTTTATTTTCCAGAACCTCAATGCGCTCCCCGAGCACAGCCTGGGAGGTCAGTTCAGAGGACGAATCGGGTTCCGTGTAAAGATTAACGACGTTTTGGGAGACAATCAGAACCATTACTCGAAGATGATCTCTGTGCGGTCGCCGACCCGGATTCGGTCGCCGTGTGCCAGTAGCCGCTCTTGATGGGGCGGCAGGACTTCACCGTTCAGCATGGTTCCATTGGTGCTGCCGGTATCGACCAGATAGAAACTGTCTTCGCGCTTGACCACTTCGGCATGACGGCGTGAGACAGCGTCATCCATCTCAATCTCGACATCCGGGTAGTAATGCAGTGCGCTGTCCGGACGGCCGATTGTCGTGACATCTTTGGTGACGGCAAACGCGGCGGAAAGGCGTCCGATGTGAACGATGAGCTCAGGGGCAGGCGGCGGCGGGGCGGCTGCGACCGGCGTATCGAGCACGAAAGGCGCGACCATAGGGATGCCGGAACCGTAATCAGTGCTGAAATCAGGGGGGGGGGCAAGCTCACTGGCATCGAACTGCCCGGTTCGCAGGCGCTGCTGAAAATCGCTTATCGGAACGATTGAAGGCGTCTCCGGCGGCATGGCGATAATCGGGCTTTCCGTAAACACGCTGGCCGGCGCAAATACCCCTGGTGAGAGAGGGTCGCTTTCTGATTCCGAGTAATCCACGAGGGTTAGCGGCTCGTCGTCACTGTCGAAGTCGACCGTTGAAAAGTGCAGATCACTGTCCGATTCAAAGTCAGGCAGTGGGCCAGGAATGATGTCGTGAAACGTAGGCTCTTCGAGAGAGGCAGGCTCTTCCGTCTGATAAACTTGCGCCCCGCCTTCAGGTTCAGTGCCGGGTGTTTCTGCCAGTGTCTTGTCCTTGCGTAGTTTCCAGCCAGCCATAAATGATCCGCTCCCGCCGAAAAAGATGGCTTAGTATATCACGCAGCAGCGAGGCTGTCAAGCAAGCGGAAGTCGATGTCCTGGATTTCCCTTGCTTAATTGGGCGGCAATGTGCTATAATTCCCCACACTTTACGAGTTAAGGATACGAGAAAATGAAACGCACCTACCAGCCGAAGGTTCGGCATAAAATGAAGACCCACGGGTTTCGGGCCCGGATGTCTACTCCCGATGGCCGCAATGTCCTCAAGCGCCGCCGGGCGAAAGGCCGCTACAAACTGTGTGTCAACCATACGGTAACCATTCCTAAGAGCAAGTAGTAACCCATGCTGCCGCGCGTCTCCCGCCTGAAACGCAGCCGGGATTTTCAGGCCGTCTACAAGCGCCGCTCGTCGTGGGCGTCGCCGCACCTTGCGCTTTATGTCCGGTTTCGGACACCGCGCGAAGGAGAAGCCTCCCGGCTCGGGTTTGTCATCAGCAAAAAGATCGCCAAGCGAGCCCATGACCGGAACCGCCTGAAGCGGCGTCTGCGTGAGATCAGTCGGCATCTTCTGCTGCCGGAAGCTGTTCGCCCTTTTGATGCCCTTGTCGTCGCGCGAACCAACGCTCCTGTCATAGATTTCGCGCAATTGACGCTGGAGCTGATGGGTCTGGCCCGTCAAGGCGGACTTCTGCGAACCACTGAGAATTAAAGAAAGTCAAAGTCTGATGCGGCACGTTTTAGTGACACTAATCCGTATGTATCAGCGGTATATCTCGCGCTGGACCCCGGCGACCTGCCGGTTTTCGCCGTCCTGCTCGGAATACGCCGCGCAGGCGATTGACCGGCATGGGCCGCTGCGCGGAGTCGGACTGGCGTTCTGGCGGCTTTGCCGCTGCCACCCGTTCCATTCCGGCGGCTACGATCCGGTCCGATAAATACCCTGCCCTGAACGGCAAGGCTTCAGAAATGTAATTCCCCGCCTTTCACTCCGCTACGGAACGAAGTGACTAGGAGGCGCGGACACAGAAAATGCTAACGAAGTTAGTCTTCGCCCACGAAGGTGGGTGTTTGCACTTCTAAAGCATGGGGGTTCAGCCCCGTGAAATCTTGTTATATAACTTTGAATTTTATATAATTTTGCACTTATACAGTTTGGGAGTTTGGATGAAGACTTGTTTCGCCGCCCGACGAACTTTGCTCAGCGCGGCGTTTTTATTTCTGTCTTTGCTGATAGCCGGCTCGTCTGTCAAGGCGCAGTCACCCGTCGATGTGCCCCCGGCTTACGGTGTTGCTCAGCGGCTGCAAGCCGAAGCCGTCGCAGCATCGGCAGCAGGCAATGCTCAGATCGCCCACAACCGGTACTATCAGGCCGTTATTCAGCTTAATCAAGTGGTCAAAAGCAAAGCTTACGGCCACACGGATTTCGCCAAACAAGCATTATGGCAGCAGGCTGGGATCGAAGAAAACAAGCTGCATGACTTGAATGCATCTATTCAGTCGCTTCAGACCCTGCATAACACGTTTCCTGAAGACCTGACGGTTATGCCCCAGATCGCGCGTATCGGCACGCAACTGGACAATTTCAACAAAACAGTCAATCCGCACTCAACGCCGTTCCATATCTTCGGTGCGGCTCTCTATCATGTGATCGACTTTCTGGTTCAGCTCACCGGACGGCAGACCTGGTCGTACTGGCTGGCGATTTTCCTGATTTCGTTTCTGGTGAAGCTGGCGCTGACCCCGCTATCCAACAAGCAGTACCGGTCAATGAAAGAGATGCAGAAGCTTCAGCCCTATATTCAGGAGCTGCAGGCCAAGCACAAGAACGATAAAGAAGTGCTGGGCAAGAAGACGATGGAGCTGTATAAGGAGCATAGCATCAACCCGATGGCGGGCTGTACACCTTTGCTTTTTCAGCTTCCGATCATGTACACGCTGTATTACACGATCCGCCTGTACCAGTATCAGTTCTCGCATGGGACATTTTTGTGGATCGGCAGCAGCCTGTCCCATATGTTCCCGGCTTACCTGGGTATCAACTTAGGCCAGCCGGACATTCCGATCTTGCTGCTGTACGCCGCTTCGATGTATGTGACTCAGAAGATGACGGTGACTCCGACGATGGATCCGCAACAAGCGGAGACGCAGAAGATGATGGCGATCATGACCCCGTTCATGACCACCTATTTCTTCCTGCAGTACCATCTGCCATCGGCGTTCGTCCTGTACTACCTGACCTTTAACATCATTTCGACGGCGCAGCAGAAGTACTATATGCGGAAACGTGCCGGAGACAGCCTTCCCGGAAGCGGCGGCGACGGGGGCACCAAGCGTCCGCCGATTCTCTTTGACGGCGGGGGGGGCGGCGGCACCGCAAACGCCATTCCGCTGAACGGCAGCAGTGGAAATGGCAGCTCCAATGGGAATGGCAGTCGGCGCATCCCATCGCGTGCCCTGTCGGAGACCGTTTCTGCCGGCGACCGGGACAAAGCCCATTCCAACGGCGTCACCCCGACGGCAAAAGGCATCATCGCGCCGCCTAAAGTCCATCCCAAGAAAAAGCGACGCTGAACTATTCAGCCGAAAGAACCGGAGCCGCTATGGCCGAACTTAACCTTGCCGAACCCATTCCTGCTGAGTCTAACACAGAAGCACAGATCGCGCAGGCCCTGACACATCTGACGACTCTGCTGACTCTGGCCGGCTTCGACGCCGAAGCTGCCGAAGAGTCACGCTACGCTGACACGATCACATTCGCTGTGACCGGGCCTGATGCCCCTCTGCTGGTCGGAATGCACGGGCAGACACTGGATGCGTTTCAGTACCTGATCATGCTGATGACCAACAAAGGGCAGCCGAACCGCATTCGTGTCACACTCGATGCCGATGGCTACCGTGCCCGCCGTGCTCGGAAGCTGACAGATTTCGCTAATGAGCTGGCTGCGGAAGTCGGCAAAAGCGGGCAGGAAGCAATCACAGACGCGCTGAATCCCATGGAGCGCCGCCTGATTCATACCGCATTAGTCGACCATCCCGATGTCGAGACTTATTCCGAAGGCGACGAGCCGAACCGCTTTGTGGTCGTCACCCCGCGCCGGTCCGAGAAGTAGGCCTGGCAGCAAACACTCCTGCGCCAAAATCGTTCCAAAAAGCTCTATCGAGGCAGGCTTCCATAAAGAAGTCTGCCTTCATTTTTGCTTGACTTTGCGCTGAATACCCCGTATAATGTTGAGTCAACAGACTGTCTTACTAGATGTGCCGTTTTGCTGAGATTTGCGTTTAATCCGTATGCCGACACCCGCCGTTTTAGAACCAAATTTTGCGGAAGAAACAAACACGCTCCCTGAAGAAATGGAGCGGTCTCTGACTGACCTGACTATCTGCCTGCCGGGAATCAGTGAGCCGTTCGCGGTCGCACTCGGCAAAGGGCTGAGCATCTTTACGGTCGGTGACCTGCTGAAGCATTATCCGCGCCGGTACGAAGACCGGACTCATTTCAAGCCGATCTGCGACATCCGCCACGGGGAAGCCGTGACAATC
>JBPBQB010000301.1:0-48208 GCA_050954545.1 Janthinobacterium lividum
CGCGGGTGCTGTTCCATACCCCGCGCAGCGTATTGTCGGCCTTAGCCTGGTCAGCGGACTGATCTTTGGACGGAATACGGATCATCAGAAGACCCGCGATGACGGCTAGAGACAAAAACGCGTTGCCTAAGAACGCCGCGCCGATGCTGACTTGGGCGGCCAAAAGCAGACCCGCGACAGCAGGGCCGAGGGCACGGGCAGCGTTGAAGATGCTGGAATTGAGGGCGACGGCGCTGGGGACATCTTTTTTGGTGACCATCTCGACAATAAACGACTGCCGGGTCGGCATGTCAAACGCGGCGAACAGGCCGGAGAGTGTTGCAAACAGCAGAACATGCCAGATCTGAACTTTGCCTTCTGAGGCCAGAATGCCCAGCCCGAGCGCACAGAAGATCAGGCCGCTCTGGGTCACAAGAAGCATTTTGCGCTTGTCGACACGGTCTGCAACGACTCCTGCCAGCAGAGTGAACAAGAAGATCGGCAGGCCGCCGGCAAAGTTGACCCAGCCGGAATAGAAGTTCGCGGCAGCTTCGACAGCGGGAGAATGATGGCCTGTCGCCGAGCCGACTGCCGATCCGCCGTGACGGAGCATCTGTGAGGCCACTGGGTCCACCAGCAGGACAATCAGCCAGCCTTGAGCAAGACTTTGAGCCCAGGTGCCGATCAGCGAGATAAGCTGACCGATCCAGAAGATCCGAAAATTGCGGTTTTGCAGCGCCCGGAACGCACCGAGCTTCGCGTCAGCCTCCGGCTTTGCCTGTTCTTCTCGCTGTATTTCCTGTTCAGCAGCCTGGGCGCCTTCGTCTTCGAACGCTTCCGATTCCAGTCGTGTACTTGCCATAATAGTTGGGTTCGTTCTCTCCAGCGATAATACCCGAGTTCGCTTTCGACTCAAAACAGCCTTGAGATTCCCCGCAGAAATGCCGAAGAAATAATAGCGCAAATATTTGTAATCTAAAATACTTCGTTACGACTTATCCGTTATGCAGTCAACTCTAGAACCTTCCGAGCAAAATATCTTAGACTATAGCGATTTGATTATCGATACTGTCCAAGCACTTATAATCGTGACGGATTCGTCGGGTTATATTACTCTCTTCAATAAAGCCTGCGAAGAGGTGTTTGGGTACTGCATGGACGAAGTCTGCCAAATCCCTTTTTGGGAGATTTTCGCGCCGCCGGAAGACATTTGTTACTATCAAGAGATGTATGAACAGATTCAGACGTTTCCGTTTCCTTTCCAACGGGAAAGCGTGTGGGTCGCGAAAGACGGCAGGCATGAATCAATCTCCTGGTCAAATAACGTTCAGCGGCAAACAGAGGGTACAGTAAAATCGATAATCGCGACAGGCCTTATCATCACAAAACACAGGTGTGCGGAAGAAGCAATGCTGGCGGCCGAGCGCAATTTCCAAAACATTTTTGAGAATGCATTGGATGGGATCTTCCAGACGACCCCGGCCGGGCAGTACCTGCGAGCCAACCCGTCACTGGCACGGATTTATGGGTACGGCAGCTCGATAGAAATGATGGATCAGCTGCAGGACATCACGCAGCAGCTATATGTCGATCCCAGCCGACGCTCTGATTTTATCCGGCTCATGCAGCAGCAGGACTTTGTCTCAAACTTCGAGGCTCAGATTTACCGGCGTGACGGCAGCCATATCTGGATCGCAGAACATGCTCGCGCCATCCGCAATGCCTCCGGCGACATTCTGTATTATGAAGGAACAGTGCAGGACATCACCCGGCGCAAAGAGCTGGAAGCGGAGCGCGAACGAATGCTCGTGGAAGCACTGGAACGGGCCGACCACGATCCGCTCACAGGCCTCTTGAACCATCGGGCATTTCAGCGTCGATATACCGAGGAAGCCGCTCGCGCCCTGCGGGAAGGCACACCACTGGCAGCGGCGATATTCGATGTCAACAACTTCAAGTACTTCAATGACGCACATAGCCATGCAACCGGGGACGAGGTTCTGCGTCAGATCGCGCAAGTGCTGCGTGAGCGCTGCCGGGCCTACGATATTCTGGCCCGCTTCGGCAGCGATGAATTCGCCCTGCTGATGCCTCGGACAACTCCGGAAGAAGCGTCGAAAATGGCAAACCGGCTGCTGAGGGCGGTCGAAAAGACAAGCTATCGTCCTTCTGGGTCCGCTACAGCAATTCCGCTCAGCCTGACGCTCGGGCTGGCACATCTCACTCAGGAGGCGGATAGCCATGACAGCATACTTGAAACAGCGAATGCACGACTGGCCCGCACGAAGACCGGCGGACTGGGCGACGAAGAGATCGAGAGCCTGCGAACCCTCCTGACCGGCTCGGTAGAAGGCTTTTCCATGCTTGATGCCCTGGTCACGGCAGTCGATAATAAAGATCGCTACACCCGCCGTCATTCCGAGGATGTCATGCGGTATGCGCTTCAGATCGCCCAGGAGCTTGAGACGAGCCAAGCCTTCCAGCGGACAATCCAGATTGCGGCTTTGCTGCACGATGTCGGCAAGATCGGCGTGCCTGATCGTATTCTCCGCAAACCCGACCGCCTGAGCGATACGGAGTTCGAGGCTGTCCAGCAGCACCCGCTGATGGGGGCAGTCATTGTCGGAGCAGTGCCGGGCTTTGAGGAGGCACTCGGTGCGATCCGGCATCACCATGAACGCTGGGACGGCAAAGGATACCCCGATAATCTCCAGGGTACTGAAACTCCGCTCCCTGCACGGATCATGGCGGTGGCCGATGCTTACAGCGCCATGACTATGGACCGGCCTTACCGCAAAGGAAAGCTCCCGCAGGACGCATTGGCAGTGCTGGAAGAGGGCGCAGGAAGCCAGTGGGACCAATGCTGTGTCGCCGCATTCCTTCGTGCCCGCTCACGGGTCTCCCAGCCGCGTCAGCGGCAGGCCGCGTCCCGCTAGGCCGCGCAGCAGCGGACGTAATGCTTCGGCAGTCGCGGTGTTCTTCGGCCCGTCATGCAGCAAAATAACGTCTCCCACCTGAGATTTATCCACGACATGCGCCGCGATTTGTGCGGGGCTGTCGTCTCGATAGTCGCGGCTATCCAGGCTCCAAGCGACTAATCCATATCCTGCCCGGCTCAGTATCCAGACTAGGCTCAGCGACTTGAAGCCATGGGGCGGGCGCAGCCACGGGATAATCACGGCTTCCGGGCCGGCATTCCGTATGGCATCTTCAGTTTCTTTTATTTCCCGGTCAATCGCACGGGTGTTCAGCAGTACGAACGGCTCATGCCGGTACGCATGAATGCCGACGGCATGGCCCTCCGCAGCTATCCGGCGCAGGAGCTCAGGGCAGCGAGCGACGGCTTCACCCAGAACAAAGAAAGTCGCTGAAACGCCTTCCGAGTGCAGGATGTCAAGTATCTGCGGTGTCGTCTCCAGTGAAGGCCCATCATCGAATGTCAGTGCGACAGCCTTCTGCTGCGCGGGCAATCGCGCTAAGATAGGCAGCCCCCAGGTCAGCGGTCCGACAAAGACAAAGACAAAATACAGGCAGAGCGCGGGAGTGAGGAATAAACCGAGCGCATGTGACCCGGTCAGAGGCCAATGGAACAGCCAGTGGATCACCCAGGCCGCCGCAGAAGTCTGAACAGTTCGCACCGTGATAATTTGGTAGACGGGGTTTTGCTGTTTCAACGCTCGACAATCCGCGCTTTCATCGCAGACGCCACCAGCGGCCAGGACATCGCACGGGGACGCAGATACTCCCCGATCCCCTCCCCGCTCTCTGTCTGCCCGTTCCAGTGAACTGCAGCAGAACAAAATGCACGGATATAGAACGGAGCGCTGTCGAGCCGTGCCCCGAAACGAAACACGGCGTCCAAATCGGCGCTGCTGACTGTCAGCCGCGAAGAGTACCGTGTTCCAAAGCCATTAAAGACAGACTTGGCGGCAGAAACTTTTGCCTGGGAGTCATGCTTAAGCAGTCGACCCTGCTCAAACAGCAGCAGATGATTGACTGCCTGCCCTTGATGCGGCTGAACATGATAAAGAATGACACTGCGCTCATTGCTGAGCGCCGCTCTTGCCCAGTACCAGTCCCGGATCGCCGCATCAAACGGCAGCCTCCCCCAGTTGTGGTCATGATAGCCGGTACCGTTGAACTGAATGATCTCGGCACCGGGATTATGTGTTTCACGCAGCTCAATCGTGCCCTGAACCCGGCAAAAGGGCGCGATCGGCAGCCAGGAATGGTCGCTGTCCAGAGTCGTTTCCTCCTGCGCTGCTGCAGCAAGCGGCGGGGCAGTGAATGTGAGCGAAACTGTAAGATGCCGCCCGTTGGCGTTCTCATCGGCCAAGCCTAAATGCCATTTCTCATTGCTGCCGCTGACTAGCTGGTTTGGACCGAATTGCAGGCAGAGTGGAACAGTCGCCGCAGCGTAAACCGCAGACAAAGGAAAACGGGTGAAATGATAGGCATGAAGCTTGCCATATCGGTACAAGGCGAAAAAAAGCGCGTTCTGCTCAAACGGGTTAGCGGACTGCCCAAGCGCTGACTGCCGGTAGTAGGGAGAAAAAGGATTGCCGAGGAACCAGATACAAGTCAGCGCCCACTGGCCGTCATCGGAGAGCGCATCGAAATACCACCATTCGTAGGCACCGGACGTCCGCCGCAGCCACTCCCCATGAGCCGCTTCTTCGGCGGGATCTAAAACAAGACGCATGCGAAGAGTATACCAGGCAGGACTACGGGTATACTTAGGCGCGATGGTTTTTCTCTTTTTGTATCAGGCGGCGGTGGCGCTGGCGGCTCTCGGCTTGATAGGGACAGCGGCCCTGAACTTCTGTTTTTTTCGTAAGCCCCGCGCTTTTGTTGCAGCAGCAGCGAACGAGTTGCCCTTGATCTCCGTATTGGTACCGGCGCGGGACGAAGAAGCCAACATTGCCGCATGTGTCCGATCACTTTTGGCCCTCAACTATCCGAACTTCGAAGTGCTGGTGCTGGACGACCACTCGGCAGACGACACCTACCCTATCCTCTGCCGCCTGCGTGACCAGGATCATCGCCTGCGGGTCCTCATCGGCGTAGAGCTGCCGGAGGATTGGTACGGCAAGCCGTTTGCCTGCTGGCAGCTTGCGAATGCTGCTCGGGGTGAACTTTTGCTGCTGACCGATGCGGACTGTGTCTTTGCCCCAGATGCTCTCCTGCTGGCGCTGGGAGCCCGGCAGGAGCAGAGCGCCGACGTTGTTTCCCTGGTTCCTGACCTGCGCTGCGAAGGCTTCTGGGAGCGGCTGTTGATTCCTATTCAGTACTTCGTCATCTTCGCGTTTCTGCCGACGCCTCTTATCCGAATGACGCCGTATCCCTGGTTTGCAGCAGCCAACGGCGCGTTCCTGTTTTTATCGCGGGAGACTTATTTCGAGGTAGACGGGCATCGGGCAGTGCGGCAGCAGTTGGCGGAGGATGTCAAGTTTGCCCAGCATGTCAAGCGCGAGGGAAAATCCCTGTGGTATGGCGATGGGTCACGAACCTACTTCGTGCGGATGTATACAGGGCTTGATGATCTTTGGGCGGGTTTCGCGAAGAACTTGTTTCCGGCGTTCTCCAACAATTTGGCTCTTCTGCTCTGCGTCCTTTTCTTTCTGGTCAGTTTATTTGTCCTGCCGCCGTTTTGGGCCTTTTGGGGCTGGCAGGAGCACGCGAATTGGACAGTGTTTGCACTTGGGACTTACCTAGGATTGGCTGTCGTTCGCCTCGGAGTCACGGCTCGATTTGGCAGGGACAGCAGCATTTACTCCCTGCTCAATCCGCTGGCCTGGTCCCTAGTCGTTGGCATCGCGCTCACTTCGGCGTACCGCAGCCTTTCCGGCAAGGGAAACGCCTGGAAAGGCCGCGTGTACCGTCAGCCGGAATAAAATCCGTCAGGGTTAAAGTCAGCACAGAGCGGGTAAAAAACGGCAAAGCCGCATCAACGGCATTTATAACACTGGAGAATTACCAAAAATGGCTGAAGATGTCAAGGAGCAGTTGCTCCGCTACTTAAACGATTCTTACGCTGCGGAAGTCGGCGGCATGGCTTCTTTGAAAGACCTGGCGGCGGAAACCACGGATGCTGATGTGCGGCAGGCTGTCGAGCAGCATATCACCGTCACTCAGTCCCAGGCAGACCGTATTTCAGCGCGTATTCTAGCCCTGGGCGGCGACAAGTCGGAGCCAAAAGGCATTCTGAACCAGGTGATGGCAAAGACAAGCGGCCTGCTGAACGCATTTCACAGCAAGGAAGACAAGCAGACCCAGGATACGATCAAAGCCTACGCGTTTGAGCATTTTGAGATCGGTGCCTACACATCATTGAAGGCATACGCAAACGCAATCGGCGACCATGAGACGGCGCAGCTTGCCGAGACAATTATCGGCGAAGAGCAGCTTGCCGCCGAGCGGCTTCAGCGTCTTATCCCGCAGCTTGCAGTCGCTTCGGTGACCAACGCAACGGGCACCGCAGCAACAGTCTAATCTGATTGAGAATCGCAGTGAAAAGAGGCGGGAACTATTCCCGCCTCTTCTTCGTTTTGTTTAGTTGACAGCATGACTCAGCAAAAAGGATGTAACGCATTTGACAGTTTTGACCCGAGCTGGAACGACAGTTCCCATTGCAGTTTTTGCACTGATGAGTATGGCGGTTTTTGTTTCCCCTTCCACTGCTCAAGCACCCGCCGCAGGCCAATCTTCGAGTTCCGGGGGACTTGATCTGAACGCGGCGCAGCGTACACAGGCGGATGCACGTCAGGCCCAGTTCCAGAAAGACATTGCCGCGCTGCGTGCTGATAAGACTTCGACAGATGCACAGAAGCAGGCGAAGTATGTAGTTTTATATCAGGCGATGGATAAAGACATGATGGCGCTCCTGACGCCTGCTCAGCGTTCTCAAGTTCAGAAGCAGCGCGAGATCAATGCACAGTTTCAAAAAGATGTGACCGCTCTGCAATCCGACAAAACCATGACTGATGCTCAAAAGAAGGCTCGCTACCTGGTGCTGGTACAGAACGCACGCAATGCTTCGCTTGCGCTGATGACTCCGGCCCAGCGGGCAGCAGCGCTTAAACGAGCGGCAGAAGCCACAAAGCTACAGCAGGCACAGGCAGTTAAGCTTGGGGAGGTTAAGCGTTTGGGCCTACAGTTGCAGAAGTCTGAAACTCCAGCCCAATCGGAAAAGCTGCGAACAATTGGGCTGACGACCGGGGCAGCAATCCAATCCGTGATCGCTGACAAGACCTTGTCCAACCCTGCGAAGACAGCAAAAATCGTCGCGCTCCGCAAAGATGCTTTAAGCCACGATCTCGCGCTGCTGACTCCTTCCCAGCGGACTCTTTATGGCCGCATCCAGGCGATGATAAGCCCCACGGCATCGCAATAAGAAAGCGGGCGACTGTAGTCGCCCGCTTTCTTTATGAGTCTGCTTAGAATTCGAACGCTTCATCCAGGCGGCGTAAAAAGTCCAGAAGGTCTCCGATCTCACCGGGCAGGGGTGCATGAAACTGCAATCGCTGCCCGGTGCGAGGATGGTCAAAGCTTAAAAAGTGTGCGTGCAGCGCCTGACCATGCAGGTGTCCAAGCAGGCCATTGAGTGTCTGAAGGGGTGCGCCGCGAAACAGGTCTGCGCTGACCTTTCGCAGGCCGCCATAGGTGCCGTCACCGACAACCGGATAACCGGCGAAGGCACAGTGGACACGGATTTGATGTGTCCGGCCTGTCTGCAAGATCGCTTCGGTCCAGCTAAACTCCGCCAGGTGTTCCAAAAGCCTTACTTCTGTGACTGCTTCCCGCACTCCCTGTGAAAACTCACCCGCTCCCAAACCACTTTGCTCAATGACAGTCATGCGCTTGCGGTCGCCAGGGTGACGCCCAATCGGCGCATCGATCACGGCGTGCTTGAATGGCACCCGGCCCCAGAGCAGAGCATGGTATTTGCGAACGGCAGTCCGGTCATGAATTTGCTTGGCAAGACGTTCATGAGCAAAATCGTTCTTGGCAACCACCAGCAGGCCGGAAGTATCTTTGTCCAGCCGATGTACGATGCCTGGCCGAATCGGGCCGCCGACAGTAGAAAGATTGGGTCCGCAATGGGCCAGCAGGGCGTTGACCAGTGTTCCCGACTCGGCACCGGGGGCCGGATGAACGACTAGACCTTTTTGCTTGTTGACGACTAGAAGATCGTCATCCTCGTAAACGACGTCCAGCGGAATGGCTTCTGCCTGAACATCTTCCATTGGCCGGGCCGTTGGGATGGCGACAGCGATTTCGTCGCCAAAGCGCGTCCGGTAGCCGGCTTTTCCCGGCTTGCCGTTTACAAGGACCGCCATCGTCGCGATCAGTCGCTGGACATGGGCACGGGAAAGATGCGGTAGGCGTTCCGCGACGAAGATATCCAGACGGATATCGCTTTCATCGTCTTTGATGTGCAGGGTTTCGTTCAACGGGCAGTTGCCTCCAGCGGACGCGGCGGCAGGGATCGCATGATGGGCGGGACGGGGTATTTACGCCGCAGGATCGCCATGCTGGACAGAGCAATCACCGCAAGGCCGAGACACAGCCACTGAACATCGGTCAGGACGTGGATCGGTCCGACTCGGACAATATCCGAAGTCGTGCCGGCCCGCCAGATCTCCATCAAGAACCGCTCAGTCGCCGCTCCCAGCAGGTACCAGCAGGCGACCTGGCCTAAATAAGCCCGGTGCCGTTCCAGCCAGATCAGCCCGGCAAAGAACACGAGGCTGAGCGCGGAGGCATAAAGCTGAGTGGGATGGCTCGGCACTGTCCATTGCCCATCATCGAAGAAGCGCACCCCCCAGGGCATATTAGTCGGAGCGCCATAGCAGCAGCCGTTCAGGAAGCAGCCGACACGCCCGATGGCATAAGCGATCATGACTGAAGGCCCGAACAGGTCAGCGACTTTCAAAATGGACATGCGCTTGATCAAACAGTAACTGACCAAAGCCGCAAATCCGCCGAACAGGCCGCCATGGAACGAAAGGCCGCCTTCCCAGACCTTGAAGATGTTGCCGGGAAAATCAGCCGCATGGCGGTAATCGTTCCAGCCAATTGCGACAAACATCAAGCGAGCGCCTAAGACGCCGATGACAATCATCCAGATACCGACATCCAGAATGTTGTCAGGAGGCGTCCCAGGGTCATTCTGCCGTTTCGCGACGGCATAGGCACGGCCGAGGGCTACTAAGAAGGCCACCATCAGCACGACGCCGTAGGTATGCACGACAAACGACCCGATATGAAACAGCACGGGAAACATTAGATTTTTTCTTTCATAATCGCCGGCTCAGGCATCGGAGCAGGCTGCCGACCGTAATAAAGCGCCAGAAGCCCCACCCCGATACAGATGGCCGAGTCGGCTACGTTGAAAATCGGAAACTGCCACTGCCGGTTTGGCCCGGCGTAGACTGCCAAAAAGTCGACGACATGGCCCAAGCGAACACGGTCCAGCAGATTGCCGACGGCCCCGCCCAGCGGTAGGGCCAAAGCGATTGCCAGCAGACGCGGCAGAGGCATCGCGGCCCGGATCGTGTACGCGATAATCGCGACGGCGGCAACCGCCGCAGCAAGTGCCAGCAGCAAAGTCCCATGCGGCAGGATGCCGAAAGCTCCCCCCGTGTTGACATTAAATGTCAGTGAGAAGAATCCAGGGATCAGCACCCGGTCGTCTTCCGGCCAGTGCCAGTGCGCCGCCAGCACCCAGGCTTTGCTGGCCTGGTCCGCAATCAATACCAGAAGCGCCGTTAAGTAAAGAGCCCAGCGACTCAAATCTGGTCTTCCTGATCGACAGTAGTCACGGCATAGGGCAAAGCTTCGAGCCGCTCTTCCGGGATAGGCGTTCCGTCAATATCGGACAGGCCATACGTGCCTTCCTCGATCTTTTGCAGAGCCCGGTTGACTTTCCCCAGCATTCGATCAAAGTTCTCAATCGCCGCCTGATCCCGGTCCCGGTCGTACAGGTTTGTGGCGCTGTCGGCAGGGTCGTTTGAATCGCTATGCGAAAGCTCACCGGCGGCGTCGTCGGCACCTTCTGTCCGGGCATCGTCGGCGTATTCTGTGTGCTCGGTTTCAAGCCTTGCCTTTTCGTCCAGCAGCAACTGTTTGAAGTGGGCTATCTTTTCGATGGTCAGTGCGGTCATGTGTTGCCTTTCGTATCCTTTCCTGCCCTAAACGGCAGGGCTTCAACAGTGCAAACTCCCGCCTTCGCGGGCAATGACTAACTTCGTCAGCATTTCCTGTGCCCGACTTTCTGTGCCCGCGAAGGCGGGGAATTGTACTGTTAAAGCACGGGGGTTCAGCCCCGTGTCTTCTGAATTTAAATTCTTTAAATCATTCGCCGGGACGCTACTTCGCCGTCACTTGAAACCAGCCAGCGGCGAGTGCAGCCTGCAGCGCAGAAGGCGGCGGGATTATCGCCGCCGTCAGCAACCGCGACCCAGCAGCGGGCGCAGCGGGTTCCAGCAGCGGGGCCGTTACTTTCAATAGCCAGCCCCGGAACAGTCGAAGGCCGCAGCGTAACACTCGAAACTAAAAACAGCGCCGGCAATTGGTTCAGATACGGATGCAGCACGGCATAAGTTTCCGCATCGGCAGTCAGCGTCACCGAAAGCTCCAGGCGCTTCTTCGTACCTTCCAGCGCTTTGTTGACCTGTTCACGCGCTTCCAGAAGCGGCTCCCAGCGGGCGTCCAGTGCATGGTTTCGCACATCCACCCGGTAAGATGGCAGGGCAGCCAGCAGCACCGAGACAGGCTTACCCGAGACGGGCAGCTTCTGCCAGATTTCTTCGGCTGTGAATGACAGAATCGGGGCCAGCAGACGGGCCAGACAGCTCGTGACCTCATAAAGCACTGTCTGAGCCGCACGGCGAGCACGTGAATCCGGGCGCGACGAATACAATCTATCTTTGAGAACGTCTAAGTAGAACGCACTCAGATCCTGAGCGCAGAAGCTCAACAGAGTCTGTGCGACACGCGGGTAATCGTAGACATTGTAAGCCTGAACGCAGCGATGGACCGCTTCATTGAGCCGGTGCATCGCCCAGCAATCGATCTCTTCCAGTTGATCCAGCGGCAGGGCATGAAGCACCGGGTCGAAATCGTACAGGTTGCTCAGCGTAAAGCGCAGCGTGTTCCGAAGCGTTCGGTAAGAAGTCGCCGTCTGCTCTAAGATCGCATCCCCTACCCGCACGTCGGCAAAGTAGTCCGACGAAGCCACCCAGAGGCGCAGGACATCCGCACCGTACTTGTCCACCACCACCTGCGGGGCGACCCCGTTCATCTTGGACTTGGACATCTTGCGGCCTGTCTCGTCCAGCGTCCAGCCGTTCGTGATGACCTGCTTGTACGGAGCCGCGCCTTTGGTAGCGACACCGATCATGAGCGACGAATTAAACCAGCCTCGATGCTGATCCCCACCTTCTAAGTAAGCGTCGGCAGGATAGGAAAGTTCCGGCCAGGCTTCCAGAACAGTCCGGCAGGTCGAGCCTGAGTCGAACCAGACATCAAAGATGTCCGTTTCTTTCGTGAACTCGGTTTCTCCCGTATCGGGATGCTTAAAGCCCGCCGGCAAGATATCGCTGACTTCTGCCTCAAACCAGGCATCGGTTCCCCGGTCGGCAACCAGATCGCGGACATACCCGATGCTTTCCCTGGTCAGCAGCGGCGTTCCCGAAGGCTGAGCGTAAAACACTGGGATACCGACACCCCAGGCACGCTGCCGGGAGATGCACCAGTCAGGCCGACCGCCCACCATCGCTTCGATCCGATTTTTGGACTCTTCCGGGAACCAGCGGACACCCTCGATAGCCTTCAGACACTTCTCGCGATGGCCTTTATTATCGATGTTCACAAACCACTGAACAGTCGCCCGGTAGACAAGCGGGTCATGCGAACGCCAGCCATGTGGGTACGAGTGAAAGATTTCTTCACGCGCCAGCAGCGCCCCGGCATCGGTCAGCCGCTCCATCACTTTTTCCTGACCCGGCCCAAGCTTCAGCCCGGCGAACTCCAGCCCGGCCTCTTCATTGAAGTAGCCGTCGCCGGTCAGCACCTGCAAAGTCGGCAAGTGATACTTTTGGCCCGTTAAAAAATCGTCTTTACCGTGACCCGGCGCGGTATGCACCATGCCCGTGCCGTCGGTAGTCGTGACATAGTCGGCCAGCACTAGCGGCGATCCGCGCTCGATGCCCGGCAGCGGATGCTCAAAGATTAAATTCGCCAGTTCGCGGCCTTTGACTGTCTTCAAGACTTCCCAACCGGTAAAGTTTGCGGCGGCCATGGTCGCACCTAGCCGGTTCTCGGCGACTAAGTAGCGGCAGCCTTCGTGCGCGACCACAACATAGCTGATGTTCGGCCCGGCAGCCACCGCGACATTGGCCGGGATCGTCCACGGCGTCGTCGTCCAGATGACCGTGTAGCAGTCGCCCGTTCGCGCATCGGAGCCGAACACGCCATCCGGGTCCGAGCGCAGGGGGAACCGGACATAGATCGACGCATCAGTGCGGTCCGCGTACTCGATCTCGGCATCGGCCAGCGCGGTTTCGTCGACCAATGACCAGTAGACAGGCCGTAAACCCCGATAGATAAAGCCCTTTTCGACCATCTCTGCGAAGACATCCAGCTCTTTCGCAGCCATCTCCTGAGACATGGTCAGGTACGGATGGTCCCAGTTGCCCCGGACACCCAGACGCTGGAACTGCTCGGACTGTTTGCCTACCCATTCGACAGCGACTTCCCGGCAGCGTCGCCGGATTTCCATACGAGTGGGAGTCAGCTTCTTTTCGCGGAACTCTTTGGCGACCAGCACTTCAATCGGCAGGCCGTTGTTGTCCCAGCCCGGTACGAAAGCCGCATTGTAGCCCTGCATCGAACGGAACTTGGTCGTCACATCTTTGAGGATGATATTAAACGCATGTCCGATATGGATATTGCCGTTCGAAAATGGCGGCCCGTCATGCAGCAGAAAGTTTCCCAGCGCCGTCTTCGGCTTAAGTGACTTTTCGTAAACACGCTGCTGCTTCCAGAACTCCAAAATCTGCGGCTCCCGCTTGGCGAGGTTTGCCCGCTGCGGGATTGAGTCCGGGTTCGTATCCAGCCCATCCGGGTTCTTGACATCGGGCTTCGGGATATTGAGTGTTTTGCTGTAATCGGGTTTCGGAACGGTTTCTTCGGTCATGGGAAATCCTCTCGTGAAAATTGGGCGTCAGTAGGGGCAGGGCTTGCCCCTGCCCTCTTTGCCAGTTACCGGCGTATCAAGAGGTTCCCAATCATGCGGCGCAGGCAGAAGGCTGCCCGCGCCGGTTCCATTATCGCTTCCGTCAAATTGTTATCAGTTCGTTTTCGCATTTTTTGAAGTTACTAAATCTTTCCCTGTTCCCGCGCCGATGCGAGAAACGCTTCCAATGCTTCTTCCCAGGGACGCAGTGTATCCCGGCCCATCAATTCAAGCGCGTAATGCCGCATCACACTGTACGCAGGCCGCTTGGTCGGGGACCCGAAGCGCTGGGCGTAGTCATCGGACGTGATCGGAGTGACCGGAACGTGATCGAGGCCCGTCTTTGCCAAGATCGCCCGTGCAAAGCCTTCCCAGTTTGTCGCTCCCCCGTTGCTGACATGATAAACGCCGTACAGGCCGGCCGAGACAATCTCGGTGACTGCATTCAACAAGTCTACCGTGTAAGTCGGGGTTCCAAACTGATCCCCGACAATCGGCAGCTCGGGCTTAGTCTTTGCCAGATTAATGACCGTGTACGGAAAGTTTTTACCCTGCACCCCGTAAAGCCAGGAAGTTCGGACAACATAACAGCGGCGGCAGGCCGACCGTGCCAGATTCTCCCCCGCCAGCTTGGAGGCCCCGTACTGGCTGATCGGATTCGGCGTGTCAAACTCAGTGTACGGCGTTGTTTTGGTTCCGTCAAACACAAAATCCGTCGAGATCGCGACTAGGGCAGCCCCGATCTCTTCCGCAGCACTTGCGACCGCCCATGTGCCTAACGCGTTGACTTTGTAGGCAAGGTCCGGGTCCCGCTCACACCCATCCACATCCGTATAAGCCGCCCCATGAAACACAAGATCAGGCCGGACTTCCGAAAACAGCGTCCGAACCGCGTGGGAATCCGTGATGTCCAGCGGCACGATGCCGCCGATGGCTGCCGGGCCAATATCCGTCGCAAAGACATGGTGGCCCTGCTCGGCAAAAATCCGCCGGGCATCGGTCCCAAGCATCCCCGCCGCACCCGTGATGAGTATTCGCATAGTGCCGTTTATTATACAAGAAAACAGCCGAGCACGTCAACCGGCGTTCGTAACCCATTCCGATTTATCAGACTGCTTTCGCTGTGAACAATCGTCTTCCCGGCCATTGTTCTTAATTCGTGTGGGTAAGACGTATCGGCATGACAGAGGATCGTTTGCCCCAGCAGGGTGCAAATTAGCAGAGATGTTTTTCATCAGACATCTTGCGTGAGTCTTTGATATGACTCCCCTGGTCTGGAAGACCAAGACTTTAGAAAAGCAAAAAGTCACTTCGTGACAAAAGAGCCAGAAAGTCTTCCGTCTGCAAAGCAGACATTTTGTACTTCAAAAGCCCCGGTCTTTCAGACCGGGCGACTTATGCCGGAGGTTAATTTGTTTCAATCGGGGGCAGCCGTTGTTATACCGTAGCCGGTGCATCACCAGCGCGTCCACCTGGCCGTGTGACAATCCCAAGGGCGCGTCTGATCGCCCAGTCCTGGTACGGCACCCCGCCTATTGTCGGGCCATCATTCATTCCTATTCCGATACTCTGTCGGCGTGAAACGATGGTGAACCCCGCCATATCTATCCCCGCCGTCGACAACGCCTGCGCGACGAATTCGGGGAGCCGATTCTCGATGTGAACGATGTCCGGCATACTGAACGTGTAACCGGTCTCCAGGCCCCCGCGCCCCCGATATTCGACCTGCTCTTCAAGGGAATACTGTACGATCACCGTCCGACTCTCCCGCAGCCAAAAGGCCAGTACGATGACAGGGAATATCCCCGGCTTCTCGGTCGGTTCGAAGGAGACAGCGAGTACCTGCATTGCGTCCTGTGGTTGAACGCCGGGGACAAGCTCCCGACTGTGTACCTGAACCTTGAAAGGACGGCCCTGCACTCGAACAGTGCCCCCGGAGCGTGTTAAGATCATAGTATCGTCTCCTTTTGGCAGCGTGAGTGTGTCTAAGCCATAACAGTGAATCAGTCAGAATACTCCCAGCCCACAGTAGACACCCGTTTGGGGCCGATAATCGGGTCTTACGAATAATCTTCGCTCCAAACAGTTAAACCGTCAATAAATCGCTCAAAGCTATCAGCAATCTCAAAATCAAGATAATTATCGTCTACATATAGGATATGAACGCTAACAGGAACCGCAGACATATCAAGGTAGATCGGCATTATGCTCCCATCCCGGCCTACTGCAATCACATCAGTACTTAGCCCTGCCTCCGCAAGATACTCACGCAGAGCCACAGTATTTTTCCAAATCCCGCCTAAATCCTCATGGTCATCAGTCATACGATATAGATCACCGACAGTCACTTCGCCTAGTTCGCCGTCCTTGTGGATGTAGTTAAAGCAGTAATTTTTTGGCACCCCACCATTCACGAGCGACAAAAAGCAGAGGTAGTCAGACGGTAACGAAACAGAAAAATGTGCTTCTAAAGCCTGGACATCTGCCGTGGGAAAGGGCGAGCCAGACCACTCCAATCCTAACTCAGCAAGATCTCTCATTTTCAATTCCTTGCCAGTTTTGGTTCAAACTTCGCAGATGCCAACGTGGTTCCGATAAAAAAAGCGTTATGCAACTTCTAGCTTGGAAGGAGGTGCATAATTGCCATTCTGGAAATCTGTGAAAGGCCATTACGATGGCCTTTCGTGAGGTCGTGCTGAAAGGTCGTTGTCTCTAAGCAGACACGGGCGGCTCCCAGAGTTCTATTTTGTTGCCTTCTGGGTCCAGTACCCACGCGAAATGCCCGTATTCTTCGTTCATTTCCCCTTCTATCGTCACCCCCGCTTCACGCAACTGCGCCAGCATCCGCTCCATATTCTCTACCCGGTAGTTGACCATCCACGACGCACGGCTGGGGTCGAAATAAGTGCTCTCCCGTGGGAACAGGGACCAAACTGTTTGGCCCAGCTTCTCCGGGGCATCGGCTTCCCGCCACTCAAACACAGTCTCGCCATGCTCGCCGACGGGAACACCGAGTTTGTCTTGATACCATTTCTGAAGTTCTGTGGGATTGTCCGCCTTAACGAAGATCCCGCCAATGCCGGTTACTTTTTCCATGTGAAAGCTCCTTATGATCCCGTTCATGTCTCATCGAGTCGAGGCCCGATGCTGCTCTCACTTTAGCCGTTCTATCGTTCAATTAGGGAAGTTCAGCAGGCTGCGACAAAGTTATTTTAGATTTGTCTCACCACATGAGAATTTTGCGGCTCAGCACATCTCGTAAGGGGCATCGGCAGCCATCCATTTTATTTCACGCCTCGATACTGCTCAAAAGCGACGGCGAGATATTCTAGCAAGTCGGCGTAGTTGACTGAGATAATGCCGGCCGGGGGAACGATGCCGAGGCGCTGCATGAGGGGGACGGCGAGGCGCATGGCGGCGGTCTGCTGCACCTGCGGCGGGAGCTGCCAGCGGCGGTCGATGTAGTGGCGGACGGCGCGGTACTCCGGCACGGTCATCTCGTAGACTTGGCGACCGATGTCAGCGAGGGCGTAGGGGGCAAGGTGCTCGGGCAGGACACGCGGCGGCGGGGCGAGGGCTTCGAGAGTAGGAACACGCGGGGCACGCTGCTTGACAACCAGAGTTCCGGCGATGAAGTCGCCGATGCGCTGGTACCGGGCGGACAGCAGCAGGCAGAGCACCGGGATCAGAATGCAGAGGCCACCCATTGCCGCCGTCGCAGGCTGATGCCCGAAGACACCGATTGTGATCAAACCTATAGCGGCAATCGGCATTCCATCCATGATCCGAACCAGGTTGCGGATAATGGCGGAAGAAACATTGATCGGATAACCGCCGTCCCGGATCACCCGCAGGCCAAGCTGCCGCTTGCCGGGTGTCTGCCCATTCCAGCGGGTCTCAAACCAGATGAAGTAGCCCCACAAAATCACGAACGCGGCGATCAGGGCAAACGCAAGCTCGATCTCGCCAAAGAACGCCGCCAGTGACCGGGAAAACGCGCTGGCGCTCAGTGCCAGCAGCAGCCCGACAATACCGACGATAATCCACAAACCAAGATAAATCGCCGTCTGGAAAAACGAGTCCAGCAGATTGGCGAGGAACCGTGAGCCGATCCCGGCCAGCTCATATTCGATCTCGATATTCTCGGGTGTGACAACTAAGATTTCGCGTGACATGGGCAGCCTCGACTGGTATAATGGAGTTACTATGGCAATCGACGAGCGAGTATTCATCAACGGCAAGCGGGCAGCTTGGGAAAAGCTTTCGGTCATCGTGGAACGGACCAAAAACGGGGGCCTCAAACAGCTCTCGCGTGAAGAGCTGCCCGCGCTCGGGTCACTCTACCGCCGGGCGGCTGCCGACCTTGCGTATGCACGGGCACAGGGTGCCAATCCTAATCTGGTATTGTACCTGAATGAACTGGTCGGCAACGCGCATGGAGTCATTTACGCCGAAGAATCGGGCGGCTGGTCTCGTCTCTGGCGCTTCTTTGCTCAGAGCCTGCCTGCGGTCATGCGTCGCCGAATGCCGTTTGTCCTGGCTGCTATTCTGCTGAATGTGATTGGCGCTCTGCTCGCTTATGAAATCATCCATCGTGACCCGACACAGATGAGTCTGTATTTCCCGGACAGCTTGAAAAATGTCATTGATTTCTGGAAAAAAGGCGGTGCGGATGACAGCAACATTCCTATCGGAGACGGTATCTTGTTCTCGTCATCGCTAATGACCCACAACACGCAGGTCGGCATCACGGCATTTGCGACAGGGATCACGCTAATCTTGCCAATCATGCTGATGTTCCAAAACGGGACTATGATCGGCGCATTAACGGCGGTGGTTCAGCCTACCGGGCATCTCGCTTCCATGTGGGCAGGCCTGCTGCCTCACGGCATCTGCGAACTGTCAGCAACGTTTATCTGCGGCGGTGCAGGACTCTGCATCGGGTGGGCCTTGATCGCTCCGGGGCGTTACTCCCGCAAAGACGCGCTCATTGCGAATGGAATCGATGCCTGCAAAATGATGGTCGGGACTATCCCGCTCTGGATCACTGCCGGCATCTTAGAAGGCAATGTCTCCCATTCGTCGCTGCCGCATTGGGCCAAGTTCAGCCTTGCCGGAATCCAGTTCGCGGCAATCGTCTTCTACATTTACGGCAGCCGCGTCAAACCCGTGTACAAGCAAACAGGCTTGCAGCCATTCGAGGCTGACCTAAAACAAGGCCGAAATGCGAGGGAGTAAACTCCACTCGCTACATTGAAGTTGTCCTTCGGACAAAAGAGCAGCAATCGCTATCTTTTCCTTCGTCCGAAGGACGACCTCTACTAGCGAGTGGAGTTTACTCCCTCGTTCAAATCTCCCGCCCCAACCTTCCCCTGTCTCCATCTCTAATTCTTCGGCGCTGGCGGGAAGTTCTTCAGCGCGGATGACACGGCCTTGTTTACTGTCTTCTCATCCGGCTGATCGATTTGCCCTGTGACATACGCCCGCCAGACAAGCTGCTTTGTCTTTGGATCGATCAAATCTAAGATCAGTGTTCCCTGCGTGTAGGTATTGATATAGAACTGATCGTACCCTGCGCCCCACCAATCGCCATGCCTGAATCCAAACCGTCCGCCGAAGTAAGGCGAGTCATAGGGTTCCGGTCCTAAGTCTTCGACTTCCTGCTTGCTTCGCGCTCCCGCAATATAAGTCGCGACTAGATCAGGGTTCTGCGTATTGAGCTGCAATCCTTTTGCAGTCAATTGATTCACGACCGCATCATGAATGCGCCCGTCGACCAGCGTATTGTTCGGGTCAGACGTGCCCAATCGACTGACCAAGCGGCCCTTCTGGAACGCGAACGTGTGATACTGCGAGAAGCTAACCCGCTTGTCGTAATCTGTTTTGACCGAGAAATCGTTGTTGCCGTTGTCACATCCCGCCAGCACCAGGGCAGCCATCCCGAGAGTGATCAGGGGTGCAACGCGCCACCCTATTCGCTTAAATGACCATAAACTGCATTTCATTTGTCTTGCGACCTTCCTAAGATTCATGTACTTTCTTATCATACCCATTTAGGCGATGACGTTCACATCATTGTCTCAGATCAGTGAGCGGGCCTTTAAATCTAAATAGTGGTTGATCAAATCGGCGCTCAATTCTTCGGGCGGGCTATCGATGGTCCAGACACCCCGGCGTTTTAATATGGAGATGGCGGCGCGGCGTTCCTGCAAAACCTGAGTAGCTACGGCTTTCTGGTAGACACCGGCACTGTCTTCAGGATTGCTGTGAGCGGCGGCGAGGATATTTGGGTCGCTGACGGTGACGCACACGACACGGTGACTATCGGAGAGCATTGGGACGGCGTCTAAGATCTGGGCGGACGAGTCCGGGTCGACGAGGTCGCTGAAGAGGACAATTAGGGAGCGGCGACGCCAGCGGGTCGCGAGGTTCTGAAAAGCAGCTTTGTAGTCGGTCTCGACCACGCGGGCGTTGAGGTTGTAAAGGCTCTCCAGAATGCCGTAGACCTGGGCTTTACTCTTGGCAGGGGGCAGGTAGACACGGACATCGGCATCGAAGGCCATGAGGCCCACTTTGTCATCGCCCGCCGCCGCGACATAGGCCAGCATGAGCGCGGTGTTGACGACATAATCCAGTTTTGCCATCTTCTGCACCGATTGCAGCATATTCCGGCCTGTATCCAGCATCAGCACGATATTTTGGCTGCGCTCGGCTTCATACTGACGCGTGATCAGCTTGCCCCGGCGAGCAGTCGCGCTCCAATCGATCTTCTTGTACTCATCCCCCGGCACGTATTCCCGCAGGGACTCGAACTCCGAGCCGCCGCCGCGCACTTTTGCCGTGCGGATTCCAAGCTGCATCAGCCGTCCCCGCCGGGCCAGCAGCTCGTACTTTGCCGTCTCGACAAGGTTAGGATAGACTTTGACGGCCTGGGCGGCAGCAATCACACCCTGTCGTCGGATTAGCCCAAGCCGCCCGGAATACTGGAAGAATAAGTCGCCAAACGAGAAATCACCTTTGGCGGGCGGGGTGACATGATAGGCGAACTGAAGAGGACGCGGGCCGGGCGGCAGGATAAGATCACGCTCGACGGAGCTGTCCAGATCGAAGACTGGGGGCGGCAGGTCACGCACACGCAGGCGGAGCGTCATGGTGGACCGGTTCTGTGCTTCGATGGTGACACGGTTCACAGCGCCCAGCGACAGCTTATCATCGACTGTCCGGGTCAAAGACAGTGCCTGCTCCGGTTTGGGTGCGGCGAGAAAGTCCGCGACCGTGCAGGCCAGAAGGACAGCATTATAAAGCAGCACGACGGTCAGCAGCCAGGGAGCAAGGCCGACAAAAAGCAGCGGCAGGGCACCGAGGGCGATCAGAACGACAAAGCGAGTAGTCAAACGCATAGGTTATTATAACTGATGTGACGAAAAAAACGGCGAGAGATTTTACTGAAGACTTGTTCGTCCTATCCTATTCCGTAGTCGCCGCGACTTTCATTCAAGAGTAGACCGGCAAGGCCAGTGCCGGTTCTTATCTCGCTCTACGGACTCCCCGGCATCGCAGGCGCAGGGGCTTCGGCTTCTCCGGCAATGAAAGATAGTAGGACGTGCTGGAACGCGGGCTTCAGCGCAGGCCAATCGGATTCGAGGCAGGAGCAGACGATGACTGCCGTTTTGCCGCCGTCTGCCAGTGACGCGCGGTAGCCATGGAGACTGCCGCCGAAGCCGAGGGCGTTGCCGGCTCCTGTCCATTCAGCAAGACGACCGTCGCCCATTGCGCCTTCAAAGTCTGCGATCTGCGTTTCCGTATAGCCTTTATGCTCGGCAGCGATCCGCTTATGCCACTGCTTGTGCAGGACACCCGCTTTGGAGCCCGTGAGTGACTGCGGATCGGCATTGTTGTTCATGACGTCATAGGCGACCAGGGTCGCATACGAATCGGTCGTGATATCGATGGAGGCGCTGTTCTGCTGAAACAAGACACCGCCGACGGTCGATTCGCTGCCGTCCGACATCTTGGCTCCTGATGCCGCCGGGGTCGTGTTCCAGCCGGTCGGCGCGGCGCAGGAAAACGAGTTGTCGGCAGCGCTGAAGGCAGTAAACGCAGTCGGGGCGGGCGTATGCTTCGGTGTCAGGGCTACAATGGCGGTGATAAGAAGTACCAGCAAAAGACCGCCGATGCTCAGGCCGATCTTAAGTTTCATACTGCCGCCGCCGGTCTCAGATACAGAAGAGTGCGGCGCGTAAGCCGCACCGCTGTTGAAAGCAGGCATCGGGGCGGGGCCGACAGGACGTAGCGGCGGGGCATAACTTGGCGTAGGCACCGGAGCCGAAGATGTCAAGGGCGGCAGCGGATTTCCTGCGAGATCCAGGCGGGGTTCTTCTTCAGGCATGGTTGTTTTCTCCTCGATTTTGACTACGCTTATTATACAGAAAGCAGCCAGGCAAGTCAAATTAAGATCTTTCAAATTATTTATTAATAATTTTAATACAAGTATTGACATTATTAATATAAAAGCCTATAATATAAAAGGAAACACATTATGAACCAGCCGATGCCGAATAAATGCCCGCTATGCAGCGGCGCACTGGAAGTGACTGAAACAAGCTGCCTGGACTGCGGAGTCCAGATGCGGGGCCATTTTGCTTTAGCACCATACCGTAATCTCGATGCCGAGCAGATCCGCTTTCTGGAAACGTTCCTGCGCTGCCGGGGAGTCATTCGAGACATGGAAGCGGCGCTCGGCATTTCCTACCCGACTGTCCGCACCCGGCTTGACGCCCTGCTGGCTTCACTCGGCTTTGCCGATGGCCCTTTTGCCGAGCCTGTCACACCCGCGCCGATGACTGCGGCTCAGAAAGCAGCCCGGCGCAAAGAAATCTTAGCCGCTATCGAAAACGGCACACTCGATGCCGACGCAGGGCTGACTGCCCTGCAAGCCCTTTCAGGAGACACACAATGATCAGCGCCCCTTTACGAGAAACGCTCAACTCAAAGCCCAGCATCAAAACGCACGGTCATCTGGCCCTGCTGGAATGGGACGACAAAGCCCTGCCGGTTGCTCCGGCGAAATCAATCCCAGCGGATTTCCCAATCCGCAAATCCGTGATGGACCGATGCTATGACGGCGGCGTTATTGTACTCATGGCCGTATCTATTGCCGCGATGGCCGCAAGCCTGGCTCGTTTTTAGCGACAGCGCTGTCCAAGAAAGAGAAAATCCATGTCTGAAGAAAGCGTTCTGATCTTAAGTATGCTCCGTGAGGGCAAGATCACGGCAGAGCAGGCCGATTCCTTGCTGCGGGCTGTTCGGGAAACCGGGGCATCTTCTCCCCCGCCCGTGGCTCCTGTTCCTCCGATCCCGCCTGTCCCTCCCGTGCCGCCGGTGGGACCGGACTCGGCGGCGATGGCGGCGATGCAGGCAAAGCTTGCGGAGCTTCAAGGCAAGCTCGGCGACTTGCAGGGCAAGCTCGGCGCGGCACAGACTACGCGCACGACGGATTATGCTTCCGCGCTGGCAGGTAAGATTTTTGACTCGCTTCCAAAGCCGGATCTGGATATGGGAAAGATCAATAAAGCCGTCGATGAAGCCATGCGCGGCCTGAGTTCGCTGAAAAACGATGCTGTCCGAACGGCAAAGACAGCCGCGCGTCAAGCCTCCCACGAAGCTCGCCGGGCGGGAAATGAAGTCAGGCGGAGCGGACGCGATGGCCGTCGGGGCATCAAGTTCGAGTTCAATTTTGATTTGGGCAGCGATCCGCCAAACGGACGGCCTGAGAACTCTCATGGTGAGCCGGAAGCCACGCAGACCAGTCAGGAGACTGTCACATGGACGGGAGCCGATAAGCTGGCACTGCAAAACAATTACGGCAGTATCACGGTCATCGGGGTCGATACACCCTCGGGAACCGCCGAGGGCACTCTTACCAAGACAGCCTGGGCGGGAACCGAATCAGAAGCCCGGATTATTTTACAGCAGGTCTTCTTGACCCATCAAGTCGAAAATGGCCGTTGCAAAGTCGGGATCGCCGCCCCGCGTGATGCCGACGAGCGGCTGACAGTAGACTATGAGATGCGTGTCCCGCGCTCTCTTGCGCTGGAAATCACCACCACCTATGGCGATGTCATTGCTAAAGGGACCTCAGAGTCGCTGATGGTCCAGTCGGCGTCGGGAACAGTCGAAGTGTCCGATCCCTGGACCGGGGAACCCGGCGAGACACGTCTGCACAGCCACACCGGGGACATTAGTATCAAAAATTGGAATGCGCCGGCGGGAAGCGTTTTTGTCGAATCCAGCAGCGCCGGGATCGAAGCCGCCGATGTCACGGCAGAGTCGATCAGCCTAACCAGCCGCAGCGGTGATATTGAAGCGAAAGCAATTCATGCCGGAACTTTGGGGCTCTTAGAATCGGCTAGCGGCGATGTCAGTGTGGTGCAGAGCACGGCTAAAGATCGCATTCATCTGCGGACACAAAGCGGCCAGGCAAGCATCTCAGAGTCGCAGGCTGAGCAGATTCAAATCGAGACAGTGAGCGGTGATGCTGAGATAGAAAAGACATCTGGGGCACTGACGGTGAAGACTGTCAGCGGCGATGTGGAGGCTTCCGAGGCCAACAGCCCGGCGATCTCGCTGGTGACTGTCAGCGGCGATGCCGAGTGGACGATGTCAACTCCTTTCTCGGGCGCATTTGCGGGCACGACAGTCAGCGGCGATCTGCACCTGCGGCTGCCGTCCGGCTCCGATACCCACGTTGAGATGAACACGACCAGCGGCACACTCGCGATAAAAATGCCCGTGACCGATGCCGTTACAACCGAGCGTCATGCTGCGGGAACACTCGGCGCAGGCACCGGCAGTATTCGTCTGCAATCGGTCTCCGGCGACCTCGTCGTCTCAGAGCCGAAGTAACTGCCACCAAAAAAAACTGATTGTACCTATGCCGGGTGTTTTAGACACCCGGCTTTTTCGGCACTTGACGGCGGCAGACATTTGTTGTAACATAGAGGTGCAAAACCCAGTAATTTAAGAACCGCGCGTTTCGACTCAATCGACACACAGCGCCGCGAAAGGAACTCTTCTATTTTGACACGTCATCCCTCGCGATGGTCCGCGGCCATCGCCCTGATGATCGCCGCCGCCCCCGCCGTTCTGGCCCAGGTGCCGATGTCTCCCGGTATGCCGCCGATGCCGCCGGTCGCCCCGCCGCCCACGATCACGCCGACAACTCCCGCACCTGCAGGGGTTGCGGCCATTGTAAACGGCAAGAAGATTTACCGGTTTCAAGTCGCGAACCAGGCGCTTACCCAATCCGGCCCACAGATCCTCAACACGATGATTTTGATCGAGCTGATTAACGAGGAAGCCATTAAGCAGAACATCGTTATCACACCGGCGCAGGTGGACGCTCAGCTTGTTATCATCCGGCAGAGAGCCGCTGCACAAATTCCCGGTGGCCTGGATACGATTTTGAGTCAGCGGCATCAGACACTTGCCGCCTTAAAAGAGCAGATCCTGCCCCAGATGAAAGCCGAGGCGTTAGTCGAAAAATCGCTTCCGCCGACAATCATGTACCATGCGCGACACCTGCTAATTATGGTGACAGCCGCTCCGTCGCCTATGGGTGCCGGGGCGAAACCAACTCACACGGATGCGGAAGCGCTGGCATTGATCGCCAAAGCCCAGGCTGAGCTTAAGGCCGGAAAAAGCTTTACGGATGTCGCAAACGAGTACACGGAAGACCCGTCGGGCAAAGGCAAAGGCGGCGACTTAGGCGTTATCGATGCCAGCACGTCGTTCGACCCCGCTTTTCTGAAAGCGGCATTGGCTCTCAAGCCCGGTCAGGTAACTCAGGTACCCGTCAAGTCTCAATACGGCTACCATCTCATCCAGATCGACAGCTCAAGCCTTGCCCCCCTGCCGACAGATCAGAAGCTCTATGATGCAGCCCTGCCGGCTGCCCGCCGCCAGCAGGTCCAGGCCGCGATCCCCCACTATGTTGAAGGCCTCCGGGCCAAAGCGAAAGTGATCGATTATCTCGGCCACTAGCTGCGACTAACTGGCCCACCGAACCCGTATCGGTGGGCTATTTTTCTTTTCCATTTTCTTTATTTTAAGGGTCTAGGGAGGTCGTTATGACAGCGAAAACGCTGAATGTCGGCATGGTCGGTTATAAGTTCATGGGGAAAGCTCATTCCAACGCCTACCGCCAGGTCGCACGCTTTTTCCCGGAGCTTGAAGTCATCCCAGTGATGAAAGCGCTTTGCGGGCGCGATGAAAGCGGCGTGAGGAAAGCTGCAGGGACATTCGGCTGGGAAAGCTGCGAGACTGATTGGCGAAGGCTGATTGCACGTGACGACATCGACATCATCGACATCGGCGCTCCGGGCAACATGCATGCCGAAATCGCCATCGCCGCCGCGCAGGCCGGGAAGCATATCTTCTGCGAAAAGCCGTTAGGGAACACGTCCGAAGAAGCCAAGCGAATGCTGGATGCTGTGACGGAAGCAGGCGTCAAAAACATGGTCTGGTTCAACTATCGGGCGAACCCGGCGGTCTCTTTTGCCAAGCAATTGATCGACGACGGCGTTATTGGAAAGATCTATCACTGGCGTGCGCTTTTTTTGCAGGACTGGATCGTCAACCCGGACTTTCCCCTTGTCTGGCGACTTAAGAAAGACACTGCCGGCAGCGGCTCTCACGGCGACCTGCTGGCCCATTGCCTGGATACCGCCCGGTATTTAGTCGGCGAGATCGCCGAAGTCAGCGGCGTTCAGGAGACGTTCATCAAGCAGCGCCCGGAGCTAGCTGCGGCTGACGACCGCTTGGGCGGTGTCGCATCTGATACGATGGGCGAAGTCACCGTCGACGACGCCTCACTCGCGCTTGCTCGCTTCACGAACGGTGCTCTCGGGACATTTGAGGCGACACGGTTTGCGCTGGGCCGCAAGAACCACAACCGCTTTGAGATCAACGGCAGCAAAGGAAGCCTGATCTTCAACGCTGAGCGTCCGAACGAGCTGGAAATCTATACGGAAGACACTCATGCCGGCACGCATGGATTCCGAACGGTCAGCATCACCGGCGGACAGGACCATTACACAGGTCATTACTGGCCGACCGCTCACAATATCGGCTACGAGCACACGTTCACCAACCTGCTTTATGACGCTTTCACGGCTATCGGCAAAGGCGAAAACCCCTCCCCCAGCTTCCGCGACGGTTACCTCAACAATGTTCTGCTGGACACTATCTCGAAGTCAGCAGAAACGAAAAAGTGGGAAACGGTCGAGCCATAGCATTTGGGTGATGGCGTGGTACAATCTTTCCTAGAGGTATTGCAATGACAATCACACTCAGTCCGCAGATCGAAGCGAAACTCCTAGAAAAAGCTCAGCAGGAAGGACAAGATCTCGATACTCTCGTTGACATAATTCTCGCTGACAGCCTGGGAATGCAGACGAGAGAAGACGAGGAAATTGCGGCGGCCATCCGCAAGGCGATGGCGGCTGGGGAAGCCGGCAGGGAAAAGCCAATCGGTCAATATTTGGCAGAACAAAGGGCCAAACGAGGCCTGCCTGCATCCTGGCCGTCACGGGACTCCGTCCAAGAAACTACTCCTGGTCACTTTATCAATACGAGTGAGTATGATTAGTGGAAGAACATTTGAGCAAATATCATCGCGCCGGTTTCTCGGAACCATTTGAGGCAGACATGGATGCTGTCTATCTAAAGCTGTTGCAGTTCTCGATTGAGTCGAGTTATCGATGACAGGCATCTTGGTCTTACAAAAATAAACTCGCCGATGAATAATATCTTGCGAAACGGGCGAATATGGGTGACAGCATCTCTTAGCATAATTGTGTTTGGTTCCATAGTGTGGGTTGGTGTAAACACGTTTCATGGAATAAGCGTGGTGATGTCCGATAGGACAAGCTTTGAGTATGACCACAATCTTCCACGAGCATATGAATACAAAACAACGCGTAACTTGAAAATTCTACAAGTTGCCCTTGTTGAATATGCTCAGCGTCACAAGGGGTATATGCCGCCGATGGATAACCCAGCAGTAACCATCAGAGCGCTTCAACCCTTTCTAGAACACGATGTGAGATGGCGATTTCTCAACCCCG
This sequence comes from Janthinobacterium lividum, assembly GCA_050954545.1. Lineage (GTDB taxonomy): Bacteria > Armatimonadota > Armatimonadia > Armatimonadales > Capsulimonadaceae > JANXMY01. Next base: position 27,346 of record JBPBQB010000301.1, read on the forward strand.
CAACAGGCATACCATTCGTGCCAAACGTATTTCTTTCCAATAAGAATTTGAGTGACCTTCCATATCATGGTCGCTCGATTGTATTTTATGATGCAAATCCACCTCTTGGCTATCGTGAAAGCTACTATATTACAATAGAGGGCGTAGTGAGCCATGTTCCGCTCATCGCGCTGCCGAAGCTATTGGTAACAGGAAAAAATGAAGCTGCTTGATTTGGTCATGATGATGAAAAAGGCCCGCGCCAATGGCTCGGGCCTTTTTTGGTAAGTTTATATGTCTTTTGCTTTAGACCGTCTCTACCAACCCCTTGTTCCAGGATCGCCTTTGAAGGGGCCGACGATGCCGGACGTGATCCAGCCGCCGTAGAAATCACCGGGCTGGGCAGTGACTCGTTCACCATCGACATAACATGCATCCATACGGCTGGGGTAGACAGCGATATAGTTCTGGATGGAAGCGAAGCTTGGAGTCGGATTTGGGTAGAACCATGCCGAGGCTGCTTCAACTCTTTCGCCGACTGTGATTGTGTAATAACCGGCGATGCCTTTCCACTCGCAGTAAGATTGGCCGTCGGCAGGGGTAAAATACTCTAGGAAGACATCTTCCGGCGGCAGGTAGTAGACCGGCGGATGGCTGGTCTCTAAAACTCGCTTGGCACGGTGCGTGTCGGCGATGGTCACGCCGTTGAAGATAATCTGAATATGCTTCTCCGTATCTTCGAGGCGCGGCGGGCGGGGATAATCCCAAACGGATTCCTGGCCGGGGCCAGGTTCGATGCGTCGGTTATTCATAGAGCGAAAACAGGAAAGCTGCGGGCCGGGTTCCGCCGAAGTTTTAATGCCGAAGGTGGAATAGGGAGAGCAACACATGGCAGCAAAACCGGTGATTTTGGCAATCGACGATGACGCAGATGTTCTTCGTCTTATCAAAAGCGACCTGCGACGGCAGTATGGTCACGATTACCGTATTCTGAGTGCGGCAGGCGGCTCTCTTGCGCTGGATGCCTTGAAAGAGCTGAAAGAGCGTCAGGAAGCAGTCGCGCTGCTTGTGGTGGATCAGCGGATGCCGGGCATGGGCGGCGTGGATTTTCTGGAAGAGGCCATCAAGCTCTACCCAGACTGCAAACGCATTTTGCTGACAGCCTATGCCGATACCGAAGCAGCAATCAAAGCGATCAACACGGTCAAGACTGATTACTACCTGCTGAAGCCCTGGGACCCGCCCGAAGAACAGCTTTACCCAGTGCTGACCGATCTTTTAGATGACTGGAAAGCAGCGTATCGGCCGCCGTTCGGGGGCATTAAAGTGATCGGCAACCGGTGGTCGTCGGAATCGCATCGGGTCAAAGATTTTCTGGCCCGCAACCAGTTCCCCTATGAGTGGCAGGATATTGAAGACAGCGCGGAAGCCTGCAGCCTGTACGAAGGGGCCAATGCACCCAAGCTGCCGATTGTGGTCTTCCCGGACGGCGAAACGCTGTCACGCCCAGACAATGCCGCACTGGCCGCAAAAGTGGGGCTCAAGACATCCGCGCAGCAGCCGTTTTATGATTTGATCATTATCGGCGGCGGTCCTGCCGGGCTGGCCGCTGCCGTCTACGGGGCGTCGGAAGGCCTGAAGACACTGCTGATCGAGCGTGAAGCACCGGGTGGTCAGGCGGGAACAAGCTCCCGCATCGAAAACTATCTCGGCTTCCCGACTGGCCTCAGCGGTGCGGACCTGGCCAGACGGGCGGTGGCACAGGCCCAGCGGTTCGGGGTGGAGATTTTGTCCCAAGAGGTGACAAGCCTGCGTGTCCAGGACCAGTATCGGCTGCTGACTCTCGGTGATGGTGCCGAAGTGAGCTGTCATGCGCTTTTGATCGCAACCGGCGTGTCCTGGAAGAGGCTTGACATTCCTGGCGCGGAGGCATTGACCGGCGCGGGTGTGTACTACGGCGCGGCGATGACGGAGGCGCTGACCTGCAAAGACGACGATGTTTACATGATCGGCGGTGCGAACTCGGCAGGGCAGGCGGCGCTGCATTTCGCCAAGTACGCCCGCTGCGTCACGCTGATCGTCCGTGGGGATGCCCTGGAAAACGGCATGTCGCAGTATCTGGTCGATGAAATTCGGGCACAGCCGACAATTAGAGTCTGGCTGAACTCGTCGGTGACATCGGTTGAGGGCAAAAACCAGCTTGAGCGAATTACCATAAACCATTCGGATACGGGCGAGACTGAAATCGTGCCTGCCCGATCGCTCTTTATCTTTATCGGAGCACAGCCGCGCACGGACTGGCTGGAAGGGGTCGTAAAGCGTGATCCTAAAGGCTTTATCCTTGCGGGTCCGTCCCTGATGCAGAACGGCAAGCGGCCTGCGGACTGGCCTCTGGACCGTGACCCGTATCTGCTGGAAACAAGCGTCCCCGGCATCTTTGTCGCCGGTGATGTCATGCATGAGAGTGTCAAGCGCGTGGCATCGGCCGTCGGCGGCGGGTCAATCGCCGTCATGTTTATTCATCAGTACCTGGCGAAAGTGAAATAATTATCATGCCTACCGAAACCAAACGGGATGATCTTTTTCCGATACTCTCCGCCGAAGAGATCGCCTGCCTGATGCCTCATGGGACACCGCAGACTATAGAAAACGGCGAGACTTTGTTTTCCGAAGGCGACACGGAGAACGAGTTTTATGTCATCTTGGAAGGAGCACTGAAAGTCACGCGAAATATTGCCGGGGAAGAAGTTTTATTGACACAGCATAACCCTGGACAGTTCACGGGCGCTCTCTCGCTGTTCGACGGCGAGAATTCGATTGCGACTGGCCAGGCAGTCGGGTCGCTTTGTGCGCTGCGGATTTCTCTGGACGGCTTTCTCGCGATCATGGCGGACTGTTCGACCATCGCGGCCAAAATCATTGCCGCGATGGTCCGGCGTCGGCCCGAAGCTGATGCTCTGGTGCAGCAGCGTGAGAAGATGGCGGCGCTCGGCAAGCTGTCGGCAGGCCTCGCGCATGAGCTGAATAACCCGGCGGCGGCGGCACGTCGTGCGGCGGCAAAATTGCGCGACTCGCTGGAAACGCTCCAGCGCTCCGCTTTTGAGCTCGGCGGGCGGAACCTTTCGGCATCCCAGAAAGATCTGCTGCTGACGCTCCAGCGAAATGCGTCCCCTCCCGGCCTGGCGGCGCTCGCTTTGAGTGAGCGCGAAGACTCGCTGGCGGACTGGCTGGATTCGCATGACATTCCCGATAGCTACAACCTGGCAGGGCCGCTGGCAGAGGCGGGGTTTACAGAAGAATCACTGGACTCGCTGGCAGAGCAGATTCCAGAGCCGGACGCCATTGCGGCAAGTCTGGCCTGGCTTGGGGCCAGCTTAGAATCTGTCGAGATGCTGCGGACTGTCGAACAAAGCACCGACCGAATCTCTGAACTGGTCAGCGCCATCAAAGCCTATTCCTATCGGGACCAGGCTCCGCAGCAGGAAGTCGACGTCCAGAACAGCATTGAAACGACTCTCACTATCCTGCGTTTCAAATGCACCGGCGGCGTACAGGTCAACAGAGATTACCAGCCCGATCTTCCCTGCATCACGGCTTACGGCAGTGAGCTTAACCAGGTCTGGACAAACTTGATGGACAATGCCATTGATGCAATGGACGGCCACGGGCAGCTCTTCGTGAAAACAGCGCTTGAAGACAACTGTATCTTAGTGGAGATCGGCGACGATGGCCCCGGCATTCCCGCTGAAGTCCAGCAGCATATTTTCGAGCCGTTCTTCACCACCAAAGATGTCGGCAAAGGAACCGGCCTGGGTCTCGACACGGCTTATCGGATCATCGTCACGCGCCATCACGGCGACCTGCGTGTGCTGTCCCAGCCCGGCAGCACCCGTTTTCAAGTCCGCCTGCCGATTCATGGACCTACCGCTAATTAAAATTCCCACGGAGCGCGGTAATAAAGCTCGCCTGTTCCGTGCCAACCCCGGAGAGTATCAGCCGCATGAGTGTCGAGCCAGCCGCGTCGCAGAAAGAGTAGCGGAAGAACTGGCCCCACGGCTGCGGAACCAAAGTGATTTCACAGGTAACAGCCTCGCTCCATCGCACTGAAGATTTCGGCTTCGCGTTGTCGTATTGAATGCCTTTATCATCCATGCCGGCGTGTGTGACATAGCCATACCAGAGTCCCAAAGAGAACAGAGCGAAAAAGGCGGCGACGCCATACCCCGCCGGCTTTGTTCCGAGCACAGCAGGCAGAAATGCCACCATAACCAAGAAAAGAATTGCACCTGCATCCATGGTCCCTGCAAGCGCCAGCCAGAGGGATCTTGGTATCCGCAGCTCTACCGGGGATTCTAACCCAATGGGCATGGCATCGGAAGCACGACGAAGAATCTCGACTTTCTTCTCGCCTTCTACCAGTCCCAGACGGCGGAAAGCCACCCAGACTATCGCTAAAGCCACTATCAGACATGGAAAAACGGCATCACCGCCAAATCTGCCCCAGTTTTTGTGACCTAGAGACAGTCCGAGGGCTTCGGCACCGACGGCAACTGTCACTATGAGCAGCACGGCAAGCAGTGCGACACTTACCCAAAAGATCGTCTTTGTGCTTGCGGAATTCAATCAGGGCTCCTTCGGGCAGTGCATCGACAATAAATTTCGTTTACAACAGACTGTTCGCTAAAAGCTTCTTCGCTTCATTCAGCGATTTTTCCTGCTTGGCTGTTTTGGGGGAATGCAGGAAATATGCTCTCGTTCGCTGAATATCAGCTTGCTTGCTTGCTGCCCGCTACTCAGGACGCAGTACCCACGACAGGCAGAACAGGAATCATTTATGAACCGGACACGCTCAGTCGCGATCGTCGTCTTTTGCCTTCTTCCCGTGCTAGGTATCGGGCTGCTCATCAACCACGTATCTCACTATATTTCTGCCATCTACCATACGAGCAAGGCCCCTGCGCTGGCCCGATCCGGCCGCCTGGATGAGGCTGTCACAGAGAGCCGTCTGGCAGTCGAGGCAGACCCGCAATTTGAACCGGGTCACAACAACCTTGGCTTTTACTTGTTCAAACAGGGCAAGTTTGCGGAAGCAGAAATCGAATGCCGCAAAGCTGTCAGTCTTGATCCAAGCGATTCCCATGCACACGATAGTCTCGGCCAGCTTCTTTCTCACACAGGCCGTGCTGAAGAGGCGGTCCAGCAGTGCCGCGAAGCCATGCGGATCCGTCCCAACGCCGTCCATCTCAATAGCCTCGCGTATGCGCTCAGTCAGGAAGGCCAGTGGGAAGAAGCAAGGCAAGACTGGCAGCAAGTGACGACGATGAATGATGCTGCCGCCGCAGCAGAAGCTCAGGGAATGCTCGCGCAGAGGCCTAACTGAACACGCCTTCGTTTGGTACTGGACCTGTTTCGGCGCTTGATGATTTATGGTAGGAATAATGTTGGACGCAGATGCGTACTTAATCATTCCACGAGAACGGAGATACAAAAATGCCGACCGAATGTACACACTTGAATCAGATTCGCGATGTGGAACCGCGCACCCCGAACGGCTGCGAAGAATGCCTCAAAAGTGGTGATACCTGGGTTCATCTGAGACTCTGCCTCGAATGCGGACACGTCGGCTGCTGCGATTCGTCTAAGAACAAGCATGCGACTAAGCATTTTGGGCAGACGCAGCACGCAATCATGAAATCGTTCCAGCCGGGTGAAGACTGGCGCTGGTGCTATATCGACGAAATGGAGGTTTGAGAGAGTGAAGGCAATTCGAGTTCATGAGTTCGGCGGCCCGGAAGTGCTCCGCCTAGAAGATATAAATGACCCGGAGCCGGGACCGGGGCAGATATTAGTCAAGCTGGAAGCGGTCGGTGTCAATCCCGTCGATGTGTATGTCCACACCGGCGGCTACGGACAGCGCCCGCTTCCTTACACGCCCGGCTCTGATGCGGCAGGCATCATCGAAGCGATTGGCGAAGGGGTAACAGGCTTTCAGATCGGTGGGCGAGTTTTCACCGCAGGCACGATCACGGGGGCTTACGCAGAGAAAACGCTGTGCCGTCCGAATCAAGTGCAATTTCTGCCGGAGCGTCTGAGTTTTGCACAGGGCGCTGCCATCCATGTCCCCTATTACACCGCGTATTACGCCCTGCACCTCCGGGCGAAAGCTTCCCCAGGTGAAACGCTGCTGGTTCATGGAGCGAGCGGTGGAGTAGGACTGGCGGCAGTGCAGATCGCACACGCGCTGGGGATGACAGTCATCGGCACGGCAGGCAGCGAAAAGGGACGTGAGCTTGTCGCGGCGCAGGGCGCAGAGCATGTGCTTGACCACACTAAAGACGGTTACTTAGATGAAATCAAGGCACTGACCGGCGGCAAAGGGACCGATGTAATCCTAGAAATGCTGGCGAATGTCAACCTTGGAAAAGATTTAGGTTTTGTCGCCCAGAATGGCCGGGTTGTCGTGGTCGGCAACCGGGGTTCAGTCGAGATCGATCCGCGCTTGACCATGCAGCGCAATTCCACCATTCTCGGCATGAGCCTGATGAATGCGACGGAAGCCGACTTGTCTCTGCTCCATGCCGCACTCGGGGCAGGGTTCGGGAGCGGGACACTGACTCCGGTCATTGCCCGCGAATTTCCACTCGCAGACGCTCCCCAAGCACACAAAGCCATTATGGAACCGGGCGCATCCGGTAAGATCGTGCTTATTCCATAGCGACGACAGCACCGAAGGAGCGCATTTGGAGAAGATCGAAGTCCTTGCCGGACTGCTGGTTGCGGTCGTCATGCTGGTGCTGCTGGCACGGCGGATCGCCATTCCTTACCCCATTGTTCTCGTCTTGGGCGGGCTGGCACTCGGGTTCGTGCCTGGTCTGCCGCGTGTCGCGATGCCGCCGGACCTTGTCCTGATTGTCTTCCTGCCGCCGCTGCTATTCGCTCAAGCAGTGACATTCTCCTGGCGCGACTTTGTTGCGAACCTGCGCTCGATTCTCTTGCTTGCCGTCGCACTGGTCCTGGCAACGACCGGGTTGGTAGCAGTCATCGCTCATGGGGTCATTCCCAGCCTGCCTTGGGCGGCGGCATTCGCGCTAGGAGCTATTGTCGCGCCGACTGATGCCGTCGCCGCATCCGCCATCGCCCAGCGGCTCCGAATCCCCCGGCGTATCATCACGATCCTGACAGGCGAAAGCCTAGTCAATGACGGCGCATCGCTTGTCGCCTATAAGCTGGCAGTCGCTGCCGCGATGACCGGCGCGTTCTCGGCGAGCCATGCGGCGGGACAGTTTATTTTGTCCAGCTTGGGCGGGATCGCCCTCGGGCTGGCAGTCGGCTGGGGCATCGGGTGGGTACGCCACCGGATGCAGCCGGAACCGACTGTCGAAAATACGATCTCCCTGCTGTCTCCGTTTGCCGCTTACCTGCCTGCGGAATCCCTGGGTGTCTCCGGCGTCCTGGCTGTTGTCGCTGCCGGGCTGTATTTGGGACGGCAGGCACCACGCTTCGTGACTGCTCCAACCCGTCTTCAAGCGGTCGCGATTTGGGGGATGATCGATTTCCTGCTGAATGGTCTGCTGTTTATCCTGGTCGGCTTGCAGATGCGGCCTATTCTTGAGAATGTCGCGGCCCATCATCTGCCGCGCTTACTCGTAGAAGCTGCGCTTCTCAGTCTCACGGTTGTCGCGGCACGGATCGCCTGCGTATTCTTTGCGTCTTATTTGACCGACCTGTTCAGTCAGCAAAAGGCGAAGCGCAATGCGGCTCGCCCGTGGCAGGAAGTCGCCGTAGTCGCCTGGACCGGGATGCGCGGCGGCATCTCCCTAGCAGCGGCACTGGCCCTGCCGCTGACGATTTCCGGAAACGTACCATTCCCAGAACGCGACCTGCTGATCTTTTTGACCTTCAGCGTGATCTTGTCGACTCTGGTCATTCAGGGATTGAGCCTGCCGTGGCTCATTCGGCGGCTTGGTCTGAGTGACGACGGCGGCGCGGCGCAGGAAGAAGCACAGGCACGTCAGCAGGCGACTCAGGCGGCGCTGGGCCGGCTGAACGAGATTGCTGAGGCGGAAGACCTGCCGGTTGATCTGGTCGAAGATCTACGCGGCCATTTCGCACACATGGAAGCACGATTTGCTGCCCGAGTAGAGGGGACGGGCGATGCGGAACGTGAGTCCTGGGCGGCGGCTCTGCATCGTCTGCGCGGCGAGATGATCACTGCCGAGCGCCAAACAGTCGTCAGCCTGCGGGACGACGGCACAATCAGTGACACTGTTTTGCAGCGCGTTCAGCGGTCATTAGACCTAGAAGAGCAGCGGTTAGGTATGGAAGAAGACGGTCAGGAATGACCGGCGGAACGTGTTAGATGGGCAAACTCTTTGAGCGTCAGGGTCTCCCCACGCCGCCCGCCATCGATCTGTGCGGCCTCTAAAGCCGCCGCCGCTTCTTCCCGGTTCCAGCCGAGCGCGGGGTCGCCGCTGAGGGCATTCAAGAGCGCCTTGCGCCGCTGTCCGAAGGCTGCGCGAACGACGGCAAAGAGCTGTTCTTCGCTGGGCACTTCGACCGGTGGCATGTCATGCGGGGTCAGGCGCACAATGGCGCTGTCGACATCGGGGGCAGGAAAAAAGACCCGGCGCGAAACGATGCCGATAGTCTCGACTTTTGCATGATACTGGACAAAGACGCTGAGAGACCCGTAATCGGGCGTTGCCGCCTTTGCTCCCATCCGGGCCGCGACTTCTTTCTGAACCAGCAGAACAATCTGAGAAAACCGCCCATGCTGCTCTAACAATGTTGTTACTAATGGCGACGTAATATTATAGGGGATATTGGCAACGACCGACAGCTTTATCCCATCGGCAAAATGGGCGGCTAAAAATGCGGGCCAATCCAAAGCCAGCGCATCCGCCGTCACGATCTCCACCTGCGGCAGCTCCCCCGTTGTCTCGGCCAGTGCCGGCAGCAGATCCGTATCGACTTCTATCGAAACCACCCGCCCAGACGGTGTCACGGCCTCTGCCAGCGCCGATGTCAGTACGCCCAGTCCCGCGCCGATTTCCAGTGCAGCGCTGCCTGGTTCAAGATTCCCCGCTGTAACGATCTTTGCCAGCGTGTTGCCATCGACGAGAAAGTTTTGTCCAAAGCGTTTTCGTGGATGCAGGTCGTGCCGCTTAAGAAGCGCAGATACGGCGGAGGGGCTGGAAAGGTTCATAAATGTTGGCTTAATTTAGGCTGCCTGCGGTAGACAGATAGGAAGCCACGGAATAAATTCCGAGGCTCAGAAAAGCCCCTCGTCCAGGGGACAAAAGAACGGATATGTTCGGAGGTTCTTCCTCTTGTGTCGCCGCGACACTGGGCACTTGACAGCCTCGGAATTTATTCCGTGGTCGGCTTCATAATGTGGTTCAGCCCCAAGTCTTCGGCAGATGCAGACTCTCGCCATTCAGCGATAGATAATCTTCCGCCCCGACACTCGAAAGCAAATCCGCCGCCATCGGGTCGAACCCACCGCTTTCCGTGACAAACTCATCCCGCAGATACACGCCGACGATCTGAGCCGCCACCAGCTCACACTTGCTGGGCGGCAACGGGAAAATACTCGTCACCCGGCATTCGATACTCGCCGGGCATTCCCCGATACGCAGGCCGTTCACCGTTTCAGTCTTGATCGCAGTCAGATCGAGACGAGCAAAATCATCTTCGACTGTCGTTCCCTCCGCAGATTGGTTCATAATGTCTGCCAAGTAGCGCGGAACCAAGTTGATGACAAATACCTGCGTCGCCTTGATGTTGGCGAGCGTGTGCTTGTCTTCGCCCGCGCGCTGGCTGAACGAAACCCCCAACATCGGAGGATACGTCGCAAGCCCGGAATACGAATTATACGGAGCTATGTTCGGCACACCATTCGTGTCCTGCGTTGAAATGAGCGCGAGAGGCCGAGGCGAAATCAGAGCCGCCCAGATTTTTCCATTGACGTCGCGTGGGATATTTTCAGCTATATAGTGCATAAGTTGTTACAATCTTGCGTGGAACTGAAGTTCTACGCTGTGGGGCGAAGCGCCTAATGTCCGCCTGCGCGGACAAAGAACGAATCGCACCAAAATCTTTCTCGACGAAGGTCGAGACTAGGCGTCTGCGCCCCACAGCCGAGGACTTTAGTCCCACGGATCCCTGTCAATGTTACAATCGTTCTAAATCCACATAAAGCGGTGTCGGACCACGCCCAATGAAACTGGGATCGCCAGCCACACATTCTCCATCACTGTTGATCCGTGCCCATTCTTGCTTGACGGACGGTCCGTAAACTTCGGCGGCGGTGAGAATAATACCAATACTGGTTAGTTCAGTGGCAAATAGATACCGGCACTCGCCGCTCTGGATCGCAACGCCATAGGCCCAATCGCCGTCATTGAGAGCGAAGCCAGCAATAACTCCACGCTTGCCGACAAGTGCGGAAGAACCTGGTTCAGATGTAATATCAGTTGGATTCATCACAACGACTTCGTAGCATCGTAGTGGCGATCCCTTTAAGAAACCATCCGAGTCATAATCGTCGGGATCGTAAACGAATTCATCTTCCATTTCCATTATTCCTCGACGCGAATCCAGTTCTCGATGGCGGTGACGATGTGCAGACGGCGGATGACGTCCAACGCGGAGCGCAGGTTGGCTTCTAAGGTCTGATGGGTGATCCAGACGATCTCGGCGTCACCATCAGGGAGGGCACGCTGGACAACGCTTTCGATGCTGACGTTGAAGTCGCCGAAGACGCTGGCGAGGCTGGCAAGGACCTTCGGGCGGTCGTGCGCGGTCAGGCGGATGTAATATTTAGTCCGCAGACGCTCGATAGGTAGCGCAGGCTTGAGGTCGTAACAGGTGCAGCCGAGGCGACCGGTCGCGCCTCGCTGAATATTGCGGGCGATCTCGATAATGTCCCCGACGACCGCACTGCCGGTCGGCAGGCTGCCTGCACCACGTCCGTAAAACATGACATCACCGACGGCATTGCCGCGCAGATAAACGCCGTTATAAACATCGTTGACGGACGCTAGCGGGTGCGTAATCGGCAGAAGGACAGGATGCACACGGATTTGCAGGGCGTTCCCGAGGTCCTGACCGATGCCGACGATCTTGATGACATAGCCAAGTTCTTTCGCGACTGCAATATCGCGCTTACTGATCTGAGTGATGCCTTCGACATAGATGTCTTCCGGCGAGACACGGGACGTGAACGCAATCGAGCTGAGAATAGCCGTTTTGTACTGAGCGTCGTAGCCTTCGATGTCGTTGGTAGGATCGGGTTCCGCGTAGCCGCGTGCCTGCGCTTCGGCGAGAACGTCTGCAAACTCGGCATCTTCGGCGGTCATTTTCGAGAGAATATAGTTCGTCGTGCCATTGACAATTCCGATGATCTCTGAGAACTTGTTAGCGGCCAGAGCCTGTTTAAGCGGCTGGATGATCGGAATTCCGCCTCCCACACTACCTTCGAAGCTGAAGTCCAAGTCGCGGTCTTCGGCTTCGTGCAGCAGATCGTGCCCAGCCTTCGCCATCATCTCTTTGTTGGCCGTGACGATATTTTTGCCGCTTTTGATCGCTCGCATGACTAAGTCATGTGCGGGATCGACGCCGCCGATCAGTTCGCAGAGAATATCGATCTCGGGATCGTCGATGACATCTTCCGGGCGCTCGGTCAAAAGCGCCGGGTCGACTTCGACATCTCGGGCTTTGGATTTGTCCCGAACAGCAATGCGCCTGACAACGACCGGCACACCGACTTTTCGGGCGATATCGGCGGCGTTCTCAGTCAGCACCCGGACGGTGCCGCTGCCGACGACGCCGAGTCCGAGTATTCCAACGTTGATTTGGGTTTTAGGTATCACGGGATTAGTCACTGCGGCTCCACGAAAATCAAAGGCTGTCCCTGCTGGACTAATTTGCCACTCTCAACCGGCATCTCAGTAACCCGTCCGGCGACCTCCGACGGTACTTCACTGTAGACTTTCATCGCTTCGATGAGGCCAATAGTCTGACCGACCTTGACGACATCGCCAACTGCCACAAACGCGGGGTCTTCCGGGGAAGGCGACTGGTAAAAGACGCCCACCATCGGAGACTCCAGCGCAATCGCACTTGACTTTGGCTTCGGCGGTGTCAGCACCGGCGTCTCGGAGTAGGCGGGTGAATGGGCGGCTGTCAGAAGATGTGGGTGCGCCGGCACAGCCATCGTGACTGCCGGGGCGGAAGTGGAAAACTCGACGGATGCCTTGACAGTCAGTGTCACGCCGGCCTCTTCGACAGTCAGCTCCGACAGTCCATGTTCCGCGACAAGCTGGGCAAGCTTTCTTAGCGACTCCGTAATCATCTTCGTTCCGGTCTCGGTTTCCTCGGTCAAGCTAGGCTCCTGCTGCAAAATCTCATCTATGCATTGTAGCATATGACCAGCAGGAATTTATGTTCTCGCCGCCGAATACACTCACATTATGAGCCTTGAAGACCTAAGAGTGAAGATAGACAGCCTTGACGAGCAAATTGTCCGGCTGCTCAATGAGCGTGCAGAAGTGTCGCTGCAAGTGGGGAAACAGAAAGCGGAAAACAAAAGTGCCCGCTATTTTGCGCCTGAACGCGAGCGGGATATGATCGGGCGTCTGCTGGAGCTGCCCGGCAACAATGCCCTCCCGAAAGATGCCCTATTGGCAATCTACCGGGAAATTATCTCTGCGAGTATCGCCCTGCAAAAGCCGATGACCGTTGCCTACTGGGGTCCGTCGGGGACATTCACCGAGATGGCTGCTATTTCGCGATTCGGCTCCTCCGCCAATTACTACGATTGTGCCGGAATCGCCGATGTCTTCGGCGAAGTAGAACGGGGCCGGGCCGACTACGGCGTGGTCCCGGTCGAGAACTCCACAGAAGGCGTTGTCAACTATACACTGGATATGTTCCATGAAACATCGCTTAAAATCTGCGCCGAAATCTTCGTAGTGATCATCCAAAATCTATTAACTCACGCGAAGTCGGTGGGCGAAATCCAGCGTCTTTATACCGGCCCTCAGCCGCTGGCCCAGTGCCGCCGGTGGCTCGACCAGCACCTGCCGAATGTCGAGATCATCGAGATCATGCCGACATCTAAGTCTGCCGAGCGTGCCGCCGCCGATCCGCAGGGAGCGGCCATCGCCCCAAAGCGGTCGTCGGAAGTCTACGGCGTTCCCATGCTGTTCGAAAGTATTGAAGACAGCCCGCATAACCGCACCCGTTTTCTGGTTATTGGCCGCAACGAGCCACCGCCGACTGGTCGGGACAAGACAAGTGCCCTGTTCGCCGTTAAGAATGAATCTGGTTCATTAGGCCGCGCCCTCCGCGCTTTCGAAGCCCACATGGTCAATCTAACCATGATCGCGACTCGTCCTGCCCGGAACACTGCCTGGGAATATGTTCAGTTTGTCGATTTTCAGGGCCATGAGAACGATGAGCCTGTCAAGCTGGCTTTAGAAGACCTGCGAAAGCAGTCTATCTTTGTCAACGTGCTCGGGTCCTACCCGGAGGGATGACCTACCTCCTTGCTTCGCAGGGTCCTCCCTAAAGGGAAGATGAAGAAGAGTGCAGGAGGGCGCAGCAAGCAGTGCCCCTACAATTACGACCTCAACTATCCTAATCCTCCCTTTAGGGAGGACCACAGCGAAGCGGTGCGGCAGGTCCGCATCTAAGCCGGGAACTCACTCCCCTCTCTCTGCATTTGTCACTATATGCGATTTACGAAGATGCAGGGTGTGGGTAACGATTTCGTAGTAATTGACGCGGCAGAGCTGCCGCCTAATGCTGTGCTGCCGAAGCTGGCGGTGCAGACTTGTGACCGAAACTTCGGCATCGGTGCCGATGGTCTGCTGGTTGTCTCGCGTGAAGTCGGCACTGAAACTGCGTTTCGGATGCGAATGTTCAACCCGGACGGCTCGGAAGACATGTGCGGGAACGGTCTGCGCTGCGTCAGTTTATGGGCAAATCGCGCGGGCTGGCTTGACGGGCAAACGTACTTTACAGTCGCGGCGCTGGACGGTGCGCGGAATGTGGAACTGCTGTCGGTCAGTGATAGCGGACGAGAGGCAAACTTCGGCGTTGACATGGGCATACCCCTCTTCGAGCCAGCGTTGCTGCCTTTTTGCGATTCCCGCAAAGAACGTATTGTGGAATATCCGCTGGAAGTCAGTGGCGAAATTTTCCCAATAACCATCGTCAACACGGGCAGTACACACACGGTTATTTTCGGGCCGCCGCCGACCGAAGAACTTTTTCAATATGCTTCGCCACTTATTGAAAACGACCCGCTTTTTCCAGAGCGGACTAGTGTTTTGTGGGCGACGCCGCAGAGCAGCGGCACTTTCGACGTCCGAATCTGGGAGCGGGGAGCGGGTGAAACACTCGGCTGCGGCACGGGAGCCTGCGCTGTGGGTGTGGCGGCTGTCGTCAACAATTTGAGCGCACCGAATGTGCCGCTCGACATCGTTTCCAAAGGTGGAACACTGCGGATCACCTGGCCGGGCGAAGGCGCTTCGGTGAACATGGTCGGACCCGCACAGATTGTTTATGATGGAGATTTTGCCAGTGACTTCCCCGCGTGACACTTTACCTGAGACATTCCCTCTGCTGGGCGAAAAACCCAGCTTCGACAAGCGTTTTGACCTGCGCTCCTTCGGTGAGCCGCTGAAAGCTTTGCGGGCTGTCCCGATCCGGGACGCCGGAGAGCCGCTGGTAGATCTGCGTTTATTCTGTCCGACAGTCATCCTGAATCCCGGCTGCCTTCCTTTCCTGCGCGAGACAGTCGCGAACAAAGTGAATCAGGTTCAAGCTTCTCTTCCCGAAGGCCATACACTTGCCATCGGGACAGGACTGCGGACACTGGAGATGCAGCGTGGTATCCGGGAGCACCTGACTAAAGACACAAAAGAAAAGCACCCGGAATGGAATGCGGCGACGCTGGCCCGGATGCTAAACCGGATGGTCGCCCCGCCGGACGACATCTCCCCTCCCCCACATACCACAGGCGGCGCACTCGATGTCGGTATCCGTGGTCCAAACGGCGAGGGCCTTGACTTCAGTTCACCCTTGGAAGGCTGGGCGGCGGCACCCACGTACAACTTTAAGATCTCCGAATTAGCCCGTTCCAATCGTCTCATGCTGATCGCAGCCATGGAGGCCGCCGGACTGACCAATTATGTCGGTGAATGGTGGCACTGGAGCTACGGCGACCAGGGGTGGGCACTGCGAGTCGGCAGCCCGGTCGCTTACTATGGGGCAGTGGAAGTAGAAGACGCCGAGAACCAGCGTATTCCCAAGCCGCCGGAAGCAGAAGCCGTTGATGACGAGGAAAAGGCGATTTAGGAGTGAAGAAATCGAGTGACTGAAGTCACTTGTCATTTAAGAACGACAAGCAAAAGCGGCTCCCAATATTTTGGGAGCCGCTGTTTTTTGTTTTATTAGGTTTTGTTCGCGCTATTCAATTGTGAGGCACTATGTAATTGTCTTTATTCAGTTGCCGGTATGCGATTGTCTTACGAAACATCTATGCCCTGCAAAAAGACATCCTAAACACAGAAGCTACTTTCCAATGCAAAATCGCGAAAATATTTCTGCGATAATATCTTCCGTTGCAGTTTCGCCAGTGATTTGACCTAACGCATCCAAAGCACCACGCAGGTCTATCGAGGCAAAATCGGCAGGCAGACCCGATTGCAGAGAATGTGCTGCGTCGGTAATCTGGCTGGCGGCTGATTGCAGGGCCTGTTTGTGGCGGGCATGAGTGACAAGCGCACTTTCGGTGCCGTCGGCAGCGTCACCGAGGGCCAGTTGTGTAATTGCGGTTTCGAGGGCGTCTAAGTTCCAGCCGGTCAATGCAGAGACAGGGGTACCATGAGATGGCGGCTCTGTTTCTGCCTGCAAGTCCCATTTGTTCCAGACAGTCAAATGCGGACGGCCTAAGAGCGTTTGCCGCAGGGTCAGGTCTTCAGGCGTCTCGCCGGAAACAGAGTCAAGCACCAGCAAAACGATGTCCGCCCCGGCAATGCTCTCGCGAGTGCGGGCGACACCGATCACCTCGACTTCGTTTTCGGTCTCGCGCAGGCCCGCCGTGTCGGAGACACGCAGCGGAATGCCATGCAGGTTCAGCGTTTCTTCGATCACATCGCGGGTCGTGCCGGGAACGGATGTCACAATCGCCCGATTCGTTCTCAGGAGTGCATTCAGCAGGGACGACTTGCCGACGTTGGGGCGACCGGCCAGCACGACTTGCAAACCCTCACGGTAGAGTATGCCCTGATCGGCAGTCGCCAGCAAATCAGCGATTTGACACTGAGATTTGCCTAGCTCTGTCTCGCAGTCAGAGATATTCAGCTCACCGACTTCTTCCGGGAAATCGATGGACGCTTCGATTTGGGCGAGAACGCCGAGAATGCCGACACGGATTTTTAAGACGGCTTTGCTGAGCCTGCCCTCACTTTGACGCTGGGCCTGGCGCTGGGCCTGCTCTGTCTGGGCAGCAATCAGGTCGCCGACGGCTTCCGCCTGGGTCAAATCCATTTTGCCATTCAAGAAGGCCCGCTGAGTGAACTCGCCGGGCCGGGCAGTTCGCGCCCCGCTCTGCAAAAGCCGCGCCATGATCCGGCCGATAATCAGCGGACTGCCGTGAGCTGAGATCTCGACAACATCTTCGCCCGTGTATGAACGGGGATTATGGAAGATGGATAGCAGGACATCATCAATCACCACGCCGTCAGCATCGACAATCGAGGCACGGTGCAAAGTATGGCTTTTAAATACCGCGCAGGAAGCTTGCTTTGGTCGACGTGAGACTCGGTCGACGATGGCAAAAGCCTCGGGTCCGCTGACACGGATGACTCCGAGGCCACCGGTACCGGGCGGTGTCGCAAGCGCACAGATCGTCTCTTCATTTACCATTGCCATGCCCGAATTATACCCGGCATCAAGTTTCAGCGCCTGTCGTGTGAGAGTTTGACCGAAAAGCCCCAAGCTTAGGATATAATGAAGAAATCTTTGCGACTTTTTGCGGGTTCGCGTGTCATAACCAGTAGAGCGTCGTCATCGCACCGCGTTTTCACTTTTTCAGAAGATTTTCAGAGGGAGACAGTCCATGCTCAGTCGAATTATGCGCTATATGAAGGGTCTGCTCGGGTTCAAGCTGGACCAGCTCGAAGACCCGGAGATTTTGCTTCAGCAGGCTCAGCAGGAAATGCGCGAAGCATCCGCCAAGAACCGGGAACGCGCAGTCCAGGCAATCACGCAGAAGAACAACCTACAGGCGCTGGTCGACCAGACCCAGAAAATGGTGGATAATCTTCAGGCTAAAGCCGAGATCGCACTGAGGAACGGCGACAAAGACTTAGCGCGTCAGCTTCTGGTCGAAAAAGGCCAGTATGACGGCACACTTGAGTCAACCAAAGCGTCACTTCAGCAGGCCCTGGAGACGACCGAAGCGGTTAAAGTCGCTATGCGGCGCGAAGAAGAGCGTATCCGGGCCAAAACTGCTCAGGCGCTCTCGATGAAAGCGCAGTGGAAACAAGCTCAGATCGAAAATTCGATGAACAAGGCCCTGGAAGGCATGTCTGCCGACGGCACCGACCAGGCATTCGAGCGAGCCGCCGCCAAAATCTCCAATGCCCGCAGCGAAGGACAGGCCCGAACTGAGCTTGCAAAAGAGAGCCTCAGCGGCAAGCTGGCCGGTCTCGACGATGTTCAGGCATCGAACAATGCAGACATAGAACTGGCTCAAATGGAACAGCGACTTGGGCTTTCCTCCGCGCCTCAGCCCAGTGTCAGTACAGCGCCGAAAACCGCGACCGGAGCCTCGGATATTGATCGTCAGCTTCAGGAGCTGGAAGCACGCGTCGGCGGAAACAGCGGCTCCTCGCCTAGTTAAGTAGTTGAGCATATGTAATCAGGTATTTTTAGTTACGTATTGAGGAGGAAACCCCGCCCAGAATACCGGAAAACATATGCTCAGGTACTTAGAAGACCTACCTCCTTGCTTCGCAGGGTCCTCCCTAAAGGGAAGATTTGGAGCAGAGAGTCGGGATTGTAATTATTGTCCTCATCTTCCCTTTAGGGAGGACCACAGCGAAGCGGTGCGGTAGGTCTCAAAGCCGGGTTACAAACAACAACTATGAGCGAAATCCCAGGACGATTATTTCGGATCGCGAAGACCTATCTGGATGCAGCTAAAGACCGGCTGGATGAGATCGACTCACGGGCGCAGGAGGAGCTGACCAAAGCTCTGAACCGCGACGATATCAAGTCTGGTCTGTCAGGAAGCGATGATCCCATGGCCCGCGCTCAGGCAAAGATCAATGCCGCACGCGGCGAAGCCCCAGCCCGGCAGGAAGCGGCTCCCGTCAGTCAAACTGCGCTCGGCAAGACCGATCCGATCCAAACGGCGTATAAGATTATCGGCATCTCGGCAGGCTCGGATTACTTGACAGTCCAGACGGCTGTCAACAAGCTGCGGGAGCGCTGTGCGCCCTCTCGGTTCCCGAACGGTTCCGTGGAACAGTCTGAATCCCAGATGATCCTATCCAAAGTCGAAGAGGCCTACCAGGTACTGCAAAATGCTTTAGACCCCGGCGCAGGACGCTTTGATAAATTGGAACTTTAGCTGGCGTTGCGCCTATTCTAATACCCGGCGTTAAAACACCGGGCCAAAAATACACAAAGCCCCTCCGGGGCTGAATGCTGACTACTAGAAGCTGGTCTTTAGTGCCGGAGGTATTTTGTGCATTATTAGCATGGCCTTTCAAGGCCGGGTACAAACCCCAGATGAAGTTCGTTTCTACCCTGTCCGCGGCACAGCCCGCGTCTCTGAAGCACGTTTTTCATCATAGTGGCACGTATCGCCGACGGCAACGGGCGCACACGGTTCTGCTATCAGCCTCACGCCACCTGAACGAACCGATGCAACGATAGAAGAAGCCGATCACCTGGCGGCTGCTCCGAATTGTCGATGGAAGGGTTCTACTCGGAAGGTAAGCATGAGTACCGTTGAAGAAAAAAAGATCGCCATCGTCGGCGGGGGACCAGGCGGGCTGACGCTGGCCCGATTGCTGCAGCAAAGCAATGCGCAGGTGTCAGTATATGAGCGTGACCAGAGCCGCAGTGCGCGCGTCCAGGGCAGTGCATTGGACCTGCACGAAGACTCTGGACTGGCCGCGCTGGAAACTGCCGGCTTGATCGATGCCTTCTGGGTCAATCACCGACCCGACCTTGATCGTCTTCGCCTAACCGATGCTAACGGAAGAATCCTTCACGATCATTCTCGTCGGATGTCCGGTGCCGGGAAGCGACCGGAAATCGAGCGCGGGCCGCTGCGAGATCTTCTACTCGACTCGCTTCAGCCCGGCACGGTGCAATGGGATTGCAAGCTCGAGTCCGCAGAGATGCAGGGCGGGCAGGTGCTGTTACGTTTTGCGGGCGGAAAAACGGCACTCGCCGACATCGGCAGCGACGGCGCGAACTCCCGACTGCGTGAACTGGTCACTCCCATCCAGCCGGAGTATGTCGGGGTATCGCTAGTCGAGGGAGTGGTCCCTGCGGCAAAGCAGGCCATACCGGAATTGTGGGATATCCTCGGCAGGTCGGCGTTAATCGCTCTTGGAGGCCAAAGAACCATCGGCATGGGAACCAAGCCTGACGGTAGCGTGCTGTTTTATGCAGGATTAAGGACGCATGACGACACCGCGCGGCAGAGGCTCGAAGAGGCACACAGCCCGGACCGGCGAGTCGCGTGGTTCCATGCTAACTTTGAAGGATGGAGTGATACGTGGGACCCGCTCTTCAGGAAAGCCGTGTCGATGGTTTGGCGTCCCCTCCTTGTTTGCCCTTCGGATCAGCATTGGGAGCCAAAGCCCAACGTTACGCTGATCGGCGACGCGGCGCACGTGATGCCACCATACGCAGGCGAAGGTGTAAACATGGCAATGCTCGACGCCCTGGTGTTGTCCAAGCTTCTCCTCAGCGAAGAGTTATCCTCTGGCGCGATTGCAAAGTACGAGGCGGAAATGTTTGCTCGCATGCAGCACATGACTGTGGACACAATGGCCAACACAGAAATGTTCTATGCCTCGGATGCCTCCGATCGTGTTGTGGCTTTGTTTCGCAGCTTCGGTGGACCAGAGGACGTCCCGCCCGCTTCGGAGGCTTGACGCAAGCCGCTCACGGGCTGCGCGTCCGAGGTAGAGACGAACTTGGTACCTGGCTTCATGCTGATATTCTACCCGACGGCAGAGACACAGGATTCTTTTGCACTAGTACTTAGCTTAGAACGTTGAGGCTGAAACGATGTCGCAGGCGCTTTTTGATGCGCTGGTGCGTGATGCTCAGGCCTGCCGGGCCTGCCCGCGTATGGAAGGCAGACGCCGAGTTTTGTCCCCTGCCAATGGATCGCTCTCAGCGCGTATTTTGTTTATTGCCGAAGCGCCAGGGCGGCTTGGCGGTGATAGAGGCGGAATCCCGCTGACCGGGGATGCATCAGGCCGCAATTTCCTGCGTTATTTGAGCGCTGCCGGATTGACACGTGACGAAGTCTTTGTCACCAACGCCGCACTCTGCAACCCCCGGACCGAGCGCGGCACCAATGCCCCGCCGTCTGCGCTGGAGCTTCGCAACTGCTCCTCTTTTCTTCGGCGAACTTTGGAAGTCGTTCAGCCACAAGTAGTTGTGACGCTTGGAATTAAAGCGCTGGCGGCTCTTCATCTCATCGCACCGCATGAGTATTCGCTTCGTAGCCACGCAGCGACTGCAGTAAGCTGGAACGATTTTACGCTCTTCCCTCTGTTTCACCCGTCGCCGCAGGTTGTCATCAGCCCGACAGGGCGCGGTCATCTCGCCCAGGAAG
>JBPBQB010000001.1:0-47221 GCA_050954545.1 Janthinobacterium lividum
GAGATCGAATACAAGGTCCATCTGGCCTGCAAGCGTGTTAAGCTGATCTGTGCTGTAGTCAATCGCGACGTCTGCGCCCAGTTCCCGGAGGAACTCTGTGTTCCGACCCGAGGCAGTCGCGTACACGGTCGCGCCGAGCCGATGCGCGAACTGGACGGCGAAGTGGCCGACCCCGCCCGAGCCTCCCTGAATTAGCACAGTTTGACCGCGCTGAATTTCGCCCTGAGTCATCAGACCATGCCAGGCCGTCATGGCTGCCAGGGGAATCGCCCCGGCATCGACGAGCGGAAGGGAGTGGGGAGCGGCAGCGATTTCGTTGGTACGCAGGCAGATATACTCCGCGAATGTCCCCCGGCTATATACCATTGTGGTGCCTGGGTCTGCTCCTGGAAAGCCATAGACCGCATCTCCGATTTTCCAGTCCGTGACACCCGTACCCACCTCTTCGATACGACCACTTGCATCGAAGCCGAGCAGCAGCGGCAGGCGCTCTGCCGGGAACATCGGCAGCAGCTCACCGGCGCGGGCTTTCGCATCCACAGGGTTCACACTGGTTCCTGCAATCCGAATGAGGACTTCCCCTGGCCCTGGTGAGGGCCGTTCGATCTCTTCTAAGCAGAACTGGTCAGCTCCTCCAAACTGGGGCAGCAGCATCGCTTTCATTTTCTTTGCTATAGTTGTGCTTGAGTCCTGTGACATGGCTGATTATCCTTTCGTAGCGTGCTGTATTGATGATACCCAGGATTGAAATCCTGGGCTGAGGAGCCTGCATCTGGATGGGCAAGGTCTTTGAAGACGGTGCTTTATCAGGAACGGGCAAACTTGATGAGGGTGGTCATATCATGCCGATCAGCCTGACGCAGAGCTTCTATGTATTGTGAACGCACTTGACTCGGCGAGTTGAGACTCGCGCCGCCCCAGGTGAAACTAACGCCCCCGAGTCGCGCTACCAGCAAATCGGCCATAAGCCGGGAATGCCGACCATTGCCGTTGGGAAATGGATGAATAGACACCAGGCGATGGTGGAAACGTACTGCAATCTCATCGGGTTCGAACACGGTTTGCGCTATCCATAAGCGGCTGTCGTCGAGCAGGCTTCGGAGTTCGGGGGCGATACGCCAGGCAGGGACACCGATATTGCGCTCTGTCTTCCGATAGTGCCCTGCCCAATTCCAGACGTCGCCTAGCATTCGTTTATGCAGGTCGCGCAGGAAGCGTTCTTCAAGCGGTTCTCGCCGCTGCTGACGAAAAGCCCACAGTCTTCCATCTGCAATGTTGGCTTGTTCTACCTCGTTAAGCTCGTGTCGATAAGTGATCCATGCTGGAATTAGTCCGGCCCGCTCGTCGTTCGTGAGGGGGGTAGCAGCATCATCGTCCATAGGAAATGGATCACATATAATGCTGCGTCTCATAGCTCGTTCCACAAGATACGGGGATCGAGTTTGTCGGCGATTGCGCTGAGATGTCGCTGACGCGTTTCTTTGTCTTCTATCGACTGATTTTCCAATTTCATCGATTGTTCGACTGCTGCAAGCTGCCCCTCCGCAATCTTGTAGCGTCGAGACTGCACAAGGACTTCAAGGGGCTGATTCGGCACGAGTGCATACACAAGGTGGCAGTCGAGCGCGGCCGCCGCTCGTTCAAGAGTATCAAGGCGGATGCGACTGAGGGCTTCAGAACGCTCCAATATCACGACTGCCGGCTGAGATACCCCCAGGCGCTGTGCAAGCTGTGCGGTCGTCATGCCGAGTGCCTCTCGAATCGCTTTGATCCATCCAAGTGGCGGACGGTGAAGCGTCTCTAGAGAAGATGTGTTATTGACCCGGGCGTCAAGATGCTGCCGTGCGACAGCGTTTAAGTTCCCATTTCGCATCGTTTTTCTCTCTATTTTGTTGATTCAATAAATTATAGCTTATTGAAATAGCTTTAGTCAATAAAGTATAGCTTATTGATCTGTGTCAGTAGCCGCGAATGTCTGTTTGTTGACTTTAAGAAGGTCAAAGGGCTATAATCATTGGCAGAAAGTGCAAAATTATGGCTGAATTGATACAACTTGATGTCCTGCCGCGGGTTCCGATTGCGCCGGTGGGCGGGGGGAGTCCCAAAGTCCTGAACCGGCGGATTCCGGAGTGGCTGACGATTAAGCTGCCGAAGCGGCAGGGGATCGAAGAAGTAGAAGGGCTGATGCGCCGGGCGGGGCTGGTGACTGTCTGCGAGGAAGCGCGGTGCCCGAACCTGGGGGAGTGCTGGTCGAAAAAGACGGCGACGTTTATGATCTTAGGGGACACCTGCACCCGTGCCTGCCGCTTCTGCGCGGTCAAGACCGGCAAGGGCGGGCCGCTGGACCCGGAAGAGCCGCGCAAAGTCGCGGAAAGTGCGGCGGCGCTGGGGCTGAAGCATACGGTCGTGACCAGTGTCAACCGGGACGAGCTGGCGGACGGCGGCTCGCATCACTTTGCGGAGACGATCCAGTGGCTGCATACCCTGCTGCCGGGATCGATTATCGAAGTGCTGACGCCGGATTTTCTTGGGAACAAAACCAATATCCAGACGGTCATAGATGCCAAGCCGCATATCTTCAACCACAACATTGAAACGATCCCGCGCTTGTACCGGCAGGTGCGCCCGCAGGCGCGTTACGCCCGCTCGCTTCAGTTTTTGCAGTATGTGAAAGCGTCAGACCCGGAGATCTACACGAAAAGCGGGTTTATGGTCGGCTTCGGCGAGACCAAAGCAGAAGTAACGGCGCTGCTTGAAGACCTGAAAGCGCATGATGTGGATGCGGTCACGATCGGCCAGTACCTCAAGCCCGGCAAGAACTATTTGGACGTGGTCGAGTATGTCCACCCCGACATCTTCGCGGAATACAAAGCGATCGGCGAAGCGATGGGCTTTTTGTTTGTCGCCAGCGGCCCGTTTGTCCGGTCCTCTTACAATGCCAAAGAATTCAGTGATATGTTCCTGGCGAAGCAGGCGGCAAGCAAACAAGCCCAGTTGCTGAGTATTTAACTGACGTGACACAGATGCGCCACGGAATAAATTCCGAGGCTGAAAAGAGTTCAGTGTCGAGGCGACACAAGATGAAGAGCAAGTTGCCGATACTTCCTAATCTTCCGTCCCCTGGACGGTGGGCACTTCTGAGCCTCGGAATTTATTCCGTGGCGCATCTTCCAGTGCCGGTTTTCCTCAAAAATGCTCCCGGCCCAAACTTTGCATGAATGAACGACCTAAACAACAGCTCCCGCGCCGGTCAACTCCCCGACTTCCTGCCGGTGCCCGCTGGGCCGCGCGTGGCCTTGTCGCGCTGCCGCTAGTTTGCCTGACCGTTTCGGCAGGTGTCTACTGCGCGTCGGTGTACCACCTGCTCCACGCCCACTTGATCCCCATCGCGGAAGCGGAGCTGACCCGGCAGACGGGGCATGAAGTGCGGATCGGCAGTGCGAACTTCAATTCTCATTCTCTCGTGCTGGGCGACATCGCGATCTCCAACAAGGCGACATTCGCGGCGGGGAACGGCGAGGCGACTCTGACCGCCCGGCGTGTGACGGTCGACTATAACCTCCATTCGCTGATCTTCGACAGCGGCAACGCCGCTCATGCGCTGGGCGATGTGACGATAGAGCAGCCGTCGCTGCTGGTCGAGCGCCTGTCGAGTACCCGCTACAACTTCTCCGATTTTTTCAAGCCGAAGACAAAAAAAGTCAGCAAACCGTTTGTCGGGCGCGTTCTGGTCCATCACGGGCTGCTGCGGTTCCGGGACTTCGATGCGCCGGACCGGGGCAAGCGGCCTGCGCTGAACACGCTGGCGGGGGTCGAAGGCACGGTCGATTTTGGGTCGACACGCAATGTCTATTTTGACGTGCGCGGGACCGGCACAAACTCCCGCTTCGCGACTCTGCTGATCAACGGCGATGTTTCGCGGGAGTTCGCGGGTCGATACCGGGGGCATGTAGTGGCCGCCGATGCCGATGTCGCTTACTGGACCGACTACTTTAAAGCGTTCAAGCAGGCACGGATAGTCACAGGTCGGGGGGATGCCGATGTTTCCATCGCAAAGCTTGGGGCGAAGCCGCCGCCGGGACTGCCGCTGGATTTGTCCGGGCGGATAGTCCTGCGGCGGACGACTGTGCTTGTCTCGGACAAGAAGCTGCTGCGGCTGCCGCTGGAAAACCTGAACGGGACGGCGGTGTTTACGGGGTCGGGGGTTTCGCTCGACGCCTCTGTGATGCTGGGCGGGCAGCCGCTGGCGGCGGCTGGAACGATTTTTGATTTCGCGCATCCGCAGGTGGCGGTCACGGTCAAGTCTCCGGCGCTGGACCCGATTACGCTGGCCCGTGCCGTCCCCGCGCTGACGGTGCCTGCGGGGATCCATGCCGGGCGGGGGCCGGTGACGGCGAGCTTCACCGGGACAGTCGCAAGCCCGACAATCACGATCAATGCTTCCCTGCCGTCTGTCGAGTATCTGGGCAACCAATTGACGGCGTTGACGGCGTCGGCGACTTATGCGGGCAAAATCCTCTCGGTTCCGTCGGCGACGTTTAAGGTCAACGGCACCGGGAGCGGGGCGATCCGGGCGACGGTGGATACGTCGCGGGCAAAGCCGGTCGTTCTGCTCGCCGGGGCCGTCTCAGGGTTTAATCTGGCTGATCTGCATCTGCCGGTGTCGGAAAACACGAAACGTGTGACACTGGGCGGATTGGCAAATGTCCAGTTTATCGCCGATAACCTGAACCAGCCTTTGTCGGTGGCCGCAGACATTCAGGTTCAAAAGCCGCGTGTTCTGAAGACGGCTCTGAACTCGCTGGCCGGGCGTGTGACCTGGACACTCGGGCAGCCGGTCACGATTGTCCACGCTGCGCTGCAGGCCGGAGCAGGGCAGGGTGCGGCTGCCGTCAGCGGCACTATCCCGGCAGGGGTCAAGAACGGACAGTGGAACCTGACACTGCGAACTGCTGGGCTGGATCTTGCCTCTCTGCTGCGGCCTTACTCTGTCGCAGTGCTGAGTGGCCGGGCGGCGTTCGACGGCAAAATTACCGGCCCTGCCAATGCACCCTCGGCGTCGGGCGCTGCAAGGCTGATCGAGCCACACTTTGGCCGTTTCTCGGCGGATCTAGTCAGCGGGAATATCACGGCGAGCCAGAGAAGCATCAATTTTCAAGCCGTGACCGTGCGCCGGTTCCCGACTCTGGCGGGGCTTGATGGCAGCATCTCGGACCTTATGAGTGGCAATCCGAAGCTGGCGTTTAACGTCCGGCTTTCTCAAGGTGACGTCAGCGACTTTTTGAATCTTGCCGAACAGGCGTCTGCCCCGTCGCTGAAGACGGCCCATGCGCTGGCGGTGAATCTGCCGAACCTAACCGGGACGGCGGAGGGTGCGTTCCGTGTCGGCGGGTCTCTCAAATCACCGACTGTCTACGGCCACGCAGTGGTTTCCGATGCGACCGTGGCGTCTTACCGTCTGGATCAGGTCGCTGCCAATCTGCGTTATGAAAACGGCGTTTTATCGATTGCCAACGGGCTGGTAAAGTCCGGAGACGCGACTGTTTCGGCGCATGGGACGCGCACGGCGTCGGGGATTATCCGGGCGGACTTTAAGGCGGTGGGCCTGGATCTAACACGCTTTTATCAGGCGCTCGACCCACTCGCCGATATTCAAGGGACAGCAGCCTTTTCCGGCAGTTTCTCTGGAACGCCCCAGGCACCTCATGTGGTTGTCCGGGCGCTGGACCTGCCTGATCTGAGCGTCAACAACCAGAAATTTTCGCCCCTGACACTCGCAGGCCGGTACGATGACGGTATCTTTACCCAGACCGGCGCTCCCTGGCAGTTTACGGTCGCCGTGCCGACCGATTACGCGGCGGAGCCAGGCGGGCAGGTCGAGTATGAGATCAGCCGCCTGCGGCTGACCCTGCCGACAGCGACTCGTCCAAAGCGGCCAAAGACGCTGGCTCTTTCCGCCGCAATCCCGGCTTTCGCGCCGGAGCGTCTGTCGCATATTTTTCGGACAATCCGGCAGACGCGCTGGGCGCAGACCGACGAAGGCAAAAAGTTTTTGGTTCAGCTTGCGAGGCTGCCGCAGCCGCTGAGCGGGACGTTTGCCCTGCCGAGTGTCAGCGTTTCGGGCCCGCTGAATGATCTGACGGCGAAGGTGGAGTTCAGCGCGGACGATCTGATCTTTGGAGAAACCAAAATTGCCGGTCTGACTGCCCGTGCCGAATACAAAGGCGGGGCTGACCCGTCCGGGCAGGTGACGGCGTCCGCGCATGACCTGCTTGCGGCGGGAGTGCCAATCGGGGCGGCGTCGCTGGACGCGGCTTACAGCCACCGAACTATCACGCTGCATTCCCTGAAAGCGACCAGTTCGCGTGCTTTTGTGAGCGCGTCGGGAACAGCTAATTTGGACGGCGACATTGCGGCGAGTGTCGACGCTTCTAATATCCCGCTGGCGCTGTTTCGATCGTCGTTTCCCAGTGCTTCGCCGTATCTGAACCTTCTGCCAAGCGAGATCAGCGAACTTTCGGTCAACGCGACCGGGCCGACTCGCTCACCCAACTATGTCGGCTCGATCAGTCTTTCCAACCCGGAAAGCGCGGCTGCGCTAGTGCCGGGCAGTGCGCCTCCGCCGGTTCTGGCGCTGGACCGCATCCGCAGCGGCACGATCACGGTGGCGTCGGCGACACCTGACGGCCCGAAGGTGCTGACTGTCAGTACACTGTCCGCGTTCAAGAATGGGCGGCTGATCGCAACACTCTCCGGGACTCTGCCACTAGCACTCGGCGATCTGACAAAAGTCGATGCGGCTGTCGTGCCGGATCAGAATGATCTGCATGCCGACTTGAAAGTGCAGGACCTGTCTGCCCTGACAGGCTTCAGCTCGGGACTGCTGGATGCGAAAAAGACGGCAGGACAGCTTACTGCCAGCGCAAATTTCGGCGGCGGGCGGCTTTCCGGCCTGATCAATTTGACCGATGCTTCGGTCGGTCTCACAAGTTTCGATACCTACGCGAACAAAATCAACGGAATTGTTGTTCTTGCAGATAACAAAGCGGTCATACAGTCATTTAGCGGCCAGTCCAGCAAAGGCGGCACGTTCTCGCTTTCCGGCGGTGCGACATTCGCGGACAGCCAGACCGTCAGCCTCCAGTTTGCGGCGAAAGATTTGACGCTAGATGAAGTCAGCAAGCAGAACTTTCTGTACCAGAAGTTCAGCAGTGGTCTGAAAGCGAAAGTCAACGGGGCGGTCAGCATGGTCGGTCCGTGGCTGACGCCGCGAATTGCGACGCCGCCGAACGCGCCGATCGTGATCAGTGATGCGTCGGGCACCCTGCCGTCCGCCTCAAACGCGGCGGCTGTTCCGGGGAAGCCGTCGGCGTTTGATCCATCGTTCGCGGTCGCCGTGCAGCTTGGCGGGGGACGTACCAAGACAGTCACGGTCAGCAATGCTCTTCTGAAGGCGGATGCGGGCGGCTTGGTTCAGCTTGGAGGCACGTTCGCCAACCCACAGATCAAGGCGGATTTGACTGTCGCGAAGGGCCAGTTCACGCTGCCGCCGTCGACGGTGCTGAAGATCGTCAAACCCGTAACGGGAGATGCCAACACGGTCAGCGCGTCCTATCCATTTATTGGTACTGATGGCCTGCCGGGGCTGCGGACTCGTGTCGATCTGTATGCACAGGCAACTGTGACACCGTCTGAAGCATCTTTAGCCCAGTATCGCTCCGTGGCCAGCGGTAACATCGGCGAGTCTGCGCCTTCTGTGTCGGATTTATCGACAACACCGTTCGGCGGCACGCGGCAGCGCTATACGATCACGGCGCATATTTATGGTGTTCTCAACTCGCCGGACCAATTGACACTGGATTTGACTTCTTCGCCCGGCGGCTTGACCCGTCAGCAGATGCTGGCGGCTCTGGTTCCGGCCAGTGCGCTTCTGGCAAGCGGCGGAAGTGATTTAGAAACAGGGTTTAAGCAGGCGCTGGTGTCGGCAGCGCTGTCTCCGCTAACCAGCACTCTGGGGGATGCATTGGGGCTTCAGGACTTGAACGTCTCGTATGACCCGAACCAGCCGCTGTTTGTAACCGTCACCAAAGCACTTGGCCCGCGCCTGAATGTGACCTTCTCGCGCTCGTTTGGGGCACGCGGTACTACTGAGACATCGCTGCAGCCGCCGCAGTATACGCTGCAATTGGGGTATGACCTGACCAGACGGCTGCGGGCCGGGGTTTCGACGGATGATCAGAATAATAAGACCGTGACACTAGAAACGGTGCTGCAGTTCTGATCAGAGAGCGTCCGCCAAAAAAATCGTGAAACATTCCGCTTTTAGTTTTGTCCAACGGAGTAACACACTCGCACTGATGCCGCGTGAACGGGTTTTGCCGTCTCCGTCTGCCTCGTCGGAGCGCATTGGAGTGGGGCAGAACCGTGAAGACCTGGCCCTGGTACGGGACTTCGATGCACTTTACGCCCGCTACGGCAAGCAGATTTTCAACACGATCTTCCAGTGGATCGGAGATTACGAAGAAGCCGCCGATCTGACTCAGGAGACCTTTCTTTCCGCCCATAAAGCACGGGAGCAGTTCCGGGGCGACTCCAAAGTCTATACCTGGCTCTATCGTATCGCCCATAATCACTGCAAGAACCGGTTCAAGCAGCGCGGGCGGCAGCGCGAGATGGAAGGTCCCTCCCTCGATGCAGGAATGTCCAGCGACGGCGCGGATTTCGATGAGGCTGCGGTGACCCGAGAGATTGCGGACTGGAGCCAGTCGCCGCCGCGCCTGCTGGAGCAGAAAGAATTACAGGCGCAGATCAACCGCGCCGTCAACAGCCTCGCACCGGAATATCGGGTCGTGCTGGTGCTGCGCGAAGTCGACTGCCTTTCCTATACCGAGATCGCTGAAGTGACTGGGCTGACCCTGGAAGCGGTCAAGACCCGGCTGAACCGGGCCCGCGCGATGGTCCGGCAAAAAGTCGAACCGTATCTGAAGATTTGATTTGCGTTTTAAGGGAGCTGCTGTTTGACTATCTGGAATAAAAATCGGGCGCAAGTAAAACGAAGAACTTGCGCTCTTATTATGTCGGCTTCCTTTGGGCTGGCACCGCTGCTGCCCGTATCGGCACAGGTAAATGGGGCAACACCGGGAACCGCTCCGGTCAGTCCGGTGACTCCTGCAAGTCCGGCTGCACCACCCGCGGACAACCCTGCGCCGGAAACTGGTCAGCAGATCCCTGCAAATCCTGGACAGACAATCAATCCGCCTGCCCCGGCTGGCAACGCGCCCGCAACGCCTGCTCCAGCCTTTACCGTGCCGCCAGTCGACGGTGCTGATACGACCGATACGGCAGGGAATGCTCCTCAGCTCACGGGCCGCATCTCCCGAATTTTGATTGCCGGCAACCGGAACATCAATGATGCGGCCATTCGTGGTGTGATTACCAGTGCCGGGCTTCGTCTTGGCGATACCTATACAGCGGCAAATGCCATTGCCGCACGGGATGCCGTTAAGAACATGGGCTACTTCAACGGCGACATCGGGCTGACAGGTGCTCAGGACCCGGCAGGCGGCGTGGATATCACGTTTACCGTCCGAGAGAACCCGGTCATTAAGACCATCAAGTTTACGGCCAACACGCCCAACGGAGAGCCGACGATCTCTGCCGTTACACTAAAATCGCTGATGACGACCAAAGAAGGTCAGGTACTAAACACCAATATTCTGGTGCGCGACCTGGACAACTTGTTCAACCACACGACAAGCTATGTCTACCAGCAGGGGTTTATCTTCGATGTCAGCTCGGACATCAACATTGATCCGCTGACTGGGGTTTTGACCATTCCACTGGTGGAAGCGCATATCAACTCGATCAAGATCACGGGGCTGAAGAAGACAAAGCCTATCGTTGTGACCCGTGAGCTTCGCAGCCAGGTCGGCGATGTCTTAGATGAGAAAAAACTTCAGAAAGACCTGACACGC
This sequence comes from Janthinobacterium lividum, assembly GCA_050954545.1. Taxonomy (GTDB): domain Bacteria; phylum Armatimonadota; class Armatimonadia; order Armatimonadales; family Capsulimonadaceae; genus JANXMY01. The sequence goes on from JBPBQB010000001.1 coordinate 9,975, forward strand.
GTTTATAATCTTGGCTTGTTCGATGAAGTCGGCCCGTTTGACCCGTCTTCTACCGATGTCGGCAAGGTCGATATTACAGTCCCTGTGACCGAAAAGCGCAGCGGTCAGGTGTCTGTCGGCGTTGGGTATTCGTCGACGGCTAAACTGGTAGGGCAGGCTCAGCTCGCGGAAAACAACTTTCGGGGTCTCGGCGAGCGTGTCAGCCTGCAGTGGCAGGTCGGCGGCGTCGATAGTCAAAGCAGCCTGGAGCTCGGCTTCTTCGAGCCGTACCTGGATAAGCGGCATACGTCACTCGACCTTGACTTGTATGATAAAGCGGTCTATCGGTTCGACTCCGGCAGTTTGACCGGAGGATCCGTCGATACCACAGGAAACACCAATACTTACGTTGAGCGGCATCGGGGCGCGACATTCGGTATCAACCGGCCGTATGGAGATGCTTTGACATTGGGGATCACGGGCCGGAGTGAAAGTGTTACGACAGACAACTTTACGGTTTCCACGGCGGATCAGTATATCCGGCAAAAAGGAACAGTCACGGGCGTCGGCCTGCGCGGGATTTTGAGCAACCGTGATAACGAATCCGCCCCTGCTGCGGGTGGCTTGACTTCCTTATCTGTTGAATTCGTGGGCGCTAGTACTGAGCCGGCGGACAGTCTCGCGGTCAGCCCGCTGCCGCCGGGCCGGGAATACTTCACCAAACTGGGTGTTGACATACGCCGTTACAGCAGCCTGCAGGGGCCGCGTAAGCCGGGCAACTTCAATCAGCCCAAGCGAGTGTTGGCGACTCGCCTGCTGATTGGAACCACGGCACGGGATGTGCCGTTCTTTGAACAGTATTTCTTAGGCGGCGCGGATTCGCTGCGCGGGTACGATCAGGATCGCTTCTGGGGCAGCAGTCTTGCTTTGTTCCAGGCAGAACTACGCGTTCCGGTCGGCAAAGACAACAATTTCCAGGGTGTCCTGCTCTTCGATGGCGGTGATGCCTGGAACAGTATTTACCAGGTGCAGGGCCTGACACAGCACACGGCATTCAAGCTGGAAGCAGACTACGGTGTTGGTATCCGGCTGGTCACGCCGATTGGTCCGATCCGTCTGGATTATGCCATTCCCACTACGGGCGGCGGCAGCGGGCGGACACAGTTCAGCATCGGGCAGTCGTTCTAATTTCGCAATATCTAATAAACACATCATAGAAGGAACATATGACACTCACTCGGATCGCTCACAATCGCCAAGCAGCCAAATGGCCCGTTTTAGGGGCTGCTGCCTTAGCACTGATTTCTTTCGCGTCGGCCCAGCCGGTCGCCGCCGCGCCGACACCCAGCACCATTCCGGTCATCGGCAGCGTCGACATCAGCAAGCTTCAGCAGCAATCTGCCCGGAAAACGAAGTATGATACAGACCTTCACGCGCTCGCCGATCGGCTGGACGTGACATTCAAGCTGCAAGCCGCAAGCATCATGCTGTCGAGCGCGGATCAAAATGAATTGGGCGCATTACTGAACAGCCCCCGCCAGTCAGACTCAGACCGGGCGCGGATCACGGCGCTGGAAACGAAAGCGGCTCAGGCAGCTCAGCAGCTCGTCGATCTTCAGCAGAAGAAAGACCCGACACCTACTGATACCGCTCAGTTAGGGGCTTTGAACGACGCCAATACTGCCGGCCAGAAGATCGTCCAGGGCATCGGGGACGGCTACCAGGCCCAGCTTAAAAAACTCAGCGATGATGACAATGCCGCGTTTACGCAGAGTGTCAAGGAAGCGATTGCCGCCGCCGCCAAAGAGCATGGCCTGTCGGTCGTCTTCACGTCGGACATCGCCGTTTACACAACCAACGACATTACTGATGACGTCATTAAACGGCTCAACAAATAAGCTTGCGGCGGCTCTTTTGGGGTTGTTCCTCTTCGGCGGCGGATGCGCGTCCCGGCCTCATACCGCAGTGCCTGTTGTTCACGGCTACGCGAATTTAACGGTACTTGTACAGCATCAGCCGGGGTTGATCGGATTGAGCCAGTACGATGCCGCCCTGGCTCGGCTGGATGCGGCGGCTCGGAACCTGCCTCTAATCGGGCAGCCCGACCCGAAGATGGCAGTCCTTACGGCTTTGCCTCTGGGAGCCGCCAGCAGTGCGGCAACCGGGCAGACCGATGTGAACGAGATCGCGCAGCATCTGAGTTTTGTCCAGCAGACATTAATCGGCAGCCTGAATGACCATCGGAAAAGCGCACGCGCCGACCAGCTCCGGCGGCAGCAGGAGCTCTGGCGGCGCGAAGCCCGGCGGCTCTTTCCGGTCCCGGCTCGGACTGCCGAGATTTCGTCTGACCTGACCTTGCAGCTTTTGCAGGCCAATGTCGCGGCCTTGACACAGACACTCAGCAATTGGGACAAGTCAAAGCCGCCGGCTCCGGCCCTGATCCGGCTTCGGACCAAAGTGGAAGCCGACAAGCGCCGTCTGGAAACCTTGATTGCCGGGCGCATTCAGACCCGTGAAGCGGCTCGTGCCGCCCGTGAAGAAGCCATTCGTCAGATGCACCAGGCCCGCATGGATTACGTGCAGACACAAGGGGCTGTGCTGACCGCGCATCTGGAAGCAGACGACGCTCGAATCGTGAGCGCTCAGAAGCAGCGGCTCTCGGCGCAGAGGCTGACACTGCTGGGGGCACTGGCCCGACCGGAGCTGCTTGCGGTTATGCCGGCAGGAAATGCGGGAACACTGACGCTGCCGAATGGTCCGGGCGCGGCCCGGGCGACTTTATCGGCCGCCAGCCTGCGCTCGGCTCGGACCAAGCTGACGGCCCAGCGTTCGCGCTGGGTGCAGTACTTGTTCGATGATACGCGGGCTTCGGCGCTGGATACTGCGGCGCGGCATCACTGGAATATCACGTTTGGAGCGCCGCGTCAAGGTGACCGAGACATGACAACCGACCTAGAACGGGCAATGGCAAAAGGGTAGCAGCGACAAGGAGAAGACATGCAAACGACTGTGGGACAACTGGCCGCGCTCCTCGATGGGGCGGTGGAAGGCGATGAGACTATTGCCATTCGCGGCATCTCCAGCATTGAAGACGCACAGGATGGGGACATCACGTTTGCAGAGACCGACAAGCTGCTTTCCAGTGCCGGGCGCTCCAGGGCGTCTGCCGTGATCGCCCCGGCTAACAGTCCGAAGCTCGAAGGAGCCCTGGCGAACAAGCCGCTGATCCGTGTCAAGAACCCACGCTTCGCCTTTGCTCAGGCGCTGCGTATCTTCGCACCGGAGCCGAAAGTCTACCAGGGCATTCATCCGACGGCGGTGATCGGCGAAAATGTCTCGTTCGGTCATAATTCATCCGTCCATGCGCTGGCTGTGATCGGCGACAATGTCAAGCTGGGCAAAAACTGTGTCGTGTACCCGTTTGTGTATCTGGGCGACAATGTTTCTGTCGGCGATAACTGCGTGATCTATCCCCATGCGGTGCTTCACGACAACACGGAAATCGGCAATGCTGTCGTCATTCATAGCGGCAGTGTGCTGGGGACCGACGGCTTCGGCTACATGTTTATCGAAGACCGGCATTATAAAATCCCGCAGATCGGGCGCGTGATTGTTGAAGACGATGTCGAGATCGGCGCAAATGTCACGATTGACAAAGCCCGTACCGGGTCGACACGTATTGGCGCAGGGACCAAGATCGACAATCTCGTGCATATCGGACATAATGTCACGGTCGGCAAGAACTGCGTGATTGTGGCCCAGGTCGGCGTTTCAGGCAGTGTAGACATCGGCAACGGCGTTATTCTCGCAGGCCAAGTCGGGGTCAAAGACCATGTGACTATCGGCGACGGCTCGATTGTCGCCGCGAAATCGGCGGTAATCGGCGACCTGGAAGCCCATTCTTTTGTTTCCGGCATGTATGGCCGCCCGCATGGGAACGAGATGCGGGCGCAGGTGCTATATGGCAAGCTGCCGGAAATGCATAAGCAGATCAAAGATTTGGAAGATCGTCTGGCTGCATTAGAAACTAAGAAGCCCGAGACGATAGACAAATGAGCGAACGCGCCCGTGTCACGCTTGCCGCTCCGAGCGCGGTCCTTTCCGGCGTCGGCCTGCATTCAGGGGCCGACGCTTCTGTTCGTCTGCTGCCCGCACTGCCGGGGACTGGTCTCGTCTTCCATTGTTTGCCGGGCGGGCAGGAAATCCCGGCCCTGGCGGCGAATGTCTTTGATACGTCCCGTTGCACGCGCCTCCGCGCGAATGGGGTAGAAGTCCAGACCGTGGAGCATGTGCTTTCCGCACTGGCAGGGCTTGGCATTGATGATGCCGTGATCGAGATCGAAGGGCCGGAAGTCCCGGCAATGGACGGCAGCGCCGCCCCGTTCGCTGAATTGATTACCGCCGCCGGAACGCAGGCACAGGATGGGCTCGTGCAGCCGCTGCGTTTGAGTCAGCCCGTCTTTTTATCGGAAGGGGCCGGTACTATTGTGGCCCTGCCTTCGGACCGGTTCTCGGCTACCGTTGTGCTGGATTACCCGAGGCACGAATACTTAGGGACACTGGCAGCGGCTTTTGACAGCGCTGCGGACGACTACATGGCGCAGATCGCTCCTGCCCGGACATTCGGATTTCTTTCCGAGATCGAAGCATTGCGGGCGGCGGGGTTAGGCCTCGGCGCGTCATTTGATAATGCCGTGGTGCTGGGTGAGACGCAGTATGAAACGCCGCTGCGCTTTCCCAATGAGCTGGCCCGGCATAAGTTGCTGGATTTGATCGGGGACCTCGCGCTGGCGGGCCGTCCGGTCTTCGCTGAAATTATTGCGATCAAGCCCGGCCACACGCTGAACACGCGCCTTGCGCGACTGCTGTCTGAGCAATTATTCTAGGAGACCATTTTGCCTGAACTGGACATTGAAGCTATCAAAGAAATCCTGCCGCATCGGTACCCATTCCTGCTGGTGGATCGGATCACGGAACTGGAGCCGGGCAAGCGGGTGGTCGGCCTCAAAAATATCACGGCTAACGAGCCGTTTTTTCAGGGCCACTTCCCGCAAAGATCGATTATGCCTGGTGTTCTGATCATTGAGATCATGGCGCAGGTCGGCGGGGTGATGATCCTGTCTGTCGGTGAGCATAAAGGCAAGCTGGCCTATATCGGCACCGTCGACAATGCTAAGTTTCGCCGCCCGGTCGTTCCAGGCGACACGCTGGAAGTAGAAGTCGAGCTGCTGCGTCTGCGCGGCAACATGGGCAAAGTTAAATGTGTCGCACGCGTAGGGGGCGAAGAGGCTGCTGAAGCAGAGATCATGTTTGCCCTTGTCCTGCCACTGCCCCAGTAAGTTTCACGACGCTTTGAGCTCAGCCTTTCTAAGACGCGGAAAAGACATTAGTCCTGTATGAAGATTCATCCCACAGCCTCAATTAACCCCAGTGCTCAGATCGGCAGCGATGTCGAAATCGGGCCCTACGTTGTAATCGGCGAAGAAGCCGTGATCGGCAATGGCACATGCCTGCGCCCCCATGTCGTGATCGAGCCTTATGTGACCATCGGCTCGGGCTGCGACGTGTTTTCCGGCGCGGTGCTTGGCGGCATTCCGCAGGACCGCAAGTTCAAGGGCGAGAAAAGCTTCTTGATCATCGGCGACAACAATATCATCCGGGAGCATGTGACGATCCATCGTGCTGCCGGCGCGGGTAACGAAACGCGGATCGGCGACAACAATCTGATTATGGCTTACTGCCACATCGGGCATAACTGCCAGATCAGCAGTGGCATCACGATGGCGAACAGTACCGGCATTTCCGGCCATTGCCTGGTGGAAGAACGCGTGAACTTAGGCGGCTTTGTCGGCGTTCACCAGTTTGTCCGGATCGGGCGACTCGCGATGATCGGTGGCTATTCTAAAGTCGTTCAGGACATCCCGCCGTTTATGATGGGTGATGGCCGTCCCTGTAAAGTGCTGGATTTAAACGTCATCGGCCTGCGCCGATCCGGCGTTTCATCGCCCGTGCGTGCCGGTCTCAAGCAAGCCTACAAGCTCCTATACCGCTCCGAGATGAATATGTCGCAGGCGGTTGAAGCCATAGAAAACGAAATCGATGCCAGCCCGGAGCGTGATTACCTGCTGGACTTTATCCGCAACATCCGCTTCGGCTCGAATGGCCGCCAGCAGGAGCCCTCCCGGCATTGAGAACCTACTCCGCATGGAGTGCGGGGGTAGGCTCTGAGGGAACGTATCATCGATCAAAAGCCGCTGCGTATTATGATGCTGGCCGGGGAGCCGTCGGGAGACCGGCAGGGCGCGGCATTGCTTACGGCTCTGCGTGAGCAGGTCGCTCCGCGACTGGTGGAAGCCTGGGGCATCGGCGGTCATTTCATGGCAGGTGCCGGTGTCCGCCTGCTTTATAATAGTGAGCCGTGGGCCAGCATCGGCATTGCCCAGACTTTGCTGAATATCCCGAGGCTTTTGCAGGTGCAGGCCGAAATGAAGCGGGTCGTCAAGCGGGACCCGCCTGATGCTCTGGTGCTGATCGATGCCGGCGGTTTCAATGTCTCGATTGGGCGCTCGGCAAAAGAAAACAAAGTCTGCCCAGTTTTTTATTATTTTCCGCCTGGCTCCTGGCGTCGCCGGTCATCCCTGCGCCCTGAACAAGTAGGGAGCAACCCAAAAAATAAGAAGAAGCTGAGCGACTGGGCTGATCGGGTCGTCACTCCCTATCCGTGGTCGGAAACATCACTGAGAGAGCGGGGGATGGACGCTCACTTTGTGGGCCATCCGCTGCTGGATTTAGTCAAGCCGACCCTGACCGACACCGAGTTTTACGAACGGTTCGGATTGGACCCGCATCGCCCGATTGTCGCCCTGCTGCCGGGGAGCCGCAAGGGAGAAATCCGTTATATCCTGCCGCTCTTGATCGGCGCGGCCAGCGAGATTTCACACCGTATCCCCGGCGCTCAGTTCGTGGTGGCTCTGGCTTCGTCGGGCATTCGGACGCAGGCGGAAGAGCTGATCCGGCACGAGCAGCAGGCGGGCGGGCGAGCCGCGCGGTTACAGCTTTTCATGGCCCACGCGGGCGACAAGCTGGCGCAGATCGCCCACACCGCGCTGACTCCTGCACTGCCGCAGATGGTCACCAATGAAGGGCTGATCCTGACACCTACCGAAGTAGTGCCGGAGAGGACTGTTAGCAGGCATCTCGGGCTTGCGCCGCTGGTTATCTGCGAAGGGCTGACCTGGGATACGCTTTCGCGCTGTGATTTGGTGCTGACCAAAGCCGGCACGGCGACTTTAGAAGCGATGATCCTGAAGAAGCCGATGGTGATAGTCTACAATGGCCCGAAGACAATGGCGGTCGAGTGGTTTCTGCGAAAGCGCAGTCTGAATATCTCGCATATCGGAATGCCGAACATCCTGGCCGATGAGCGTTTGTTCGCCGAGCTGATCGGCGAAGAAGCCAGCCCGGAAGCGATTGCTGATCTGTCTGTCGATCTGCTTCTGGACCCGAGCCGGATTATGGCTCTGAAAGAGCGTCTGACCGACCTGGTCCAGCACAGCCTGGGAGAGCCTGGTGGTGTTCAGCGTGCCGCCGCACTGCTGCTGGATTTGATCGAACACACCAAGTCCTAAAATTATGATTGATTCTGAAAATAGTCCTGCATTTACCGGCAAGCCGCCATTTCTCGTGCGCCGCCGCACCGTCTTCACCTGGCTGATTCCACTGATGCTGCTGGCGCTGTCGCTGACATTTCATCACCATGACGGCGGATGGATCGCTTATGGCATTGGAATCGGCTTTGTCGTGCTGGGGGAGATTGTCCGGTTCTGGTCGGCAGGCTACATCTCCAAAGACGCCGTGATTGCGACCGGCGGGCCGTATGCTCATGTACGGAACCCGTTGTACTTCGGCTCTTTACTGCTGGCGGTCGGCTACGGATTGGTCTCGGGCCTGGGCCTCTGGGGCGTTTTGTTCACGGTCGCGCTCTTTCTCGTTTTCCATCTGGCCGCGATCATCTATGAAGAAAAGTTTTTGACAAACAAGTTCGGTGAGCCGTATTTGGAGTACACCCGGCGGGTGCCGCGCCTGCTGCCGTCGCCGTGGCCTCGGACGACGGGGACCGGCAGCTTTGAGTGGGCGCAGTCGCTGAAGAACCGCGAACAGACCTCCGCGCTGTTCGCGCTGATCTTCGTGCTGCTGCTGAGCCTGCGCTTTCTGGTACACTGACTGAGACACGAAATATTATGAGCAACTCGCGCGAAGTTTGGCAGCGGCTTTGGTCCTACATCAAGCCTGATCAGCGGTACCTCTGGGGCGCACTCATCGCCGCCCAGGTGGCTGGGGCACTTGACCTGACTGTCGCTACCTTGCTCAAGCCTTTTCTGGATACGACTGCCGCTTCTACGCATCAGTCGGTGACCACGCATGAAGTCGCGATTTTGTACCGCGTGAGTGTCTCGCTGGTGGCTCTCTATGCGATTCGGGCCGGGTTTAACTATGCCGATACGGTCTGGTTCGCCGAGGCCGGGCAGCGGCTTGGAATGCGGCTTCGTGAGGACATCTACCGCCATCTCCAGGGCCTGTCGCTGAGCTTCTTCAACCAGCAGCGCACCGGGGCGCTGATGTCGACCATTAACAACGATGTTCCTTTGCTTCAGGGAGTTCTCGCAGGCCTCAAAGATGTCGCCTCCGCGCCGCTGATCGTCATCGGGGGCGTCATCGCGATTTTCCTGATCGACTGGAAGCTGTCTTTGGCGGCTTTGATTGTCGTGCCTTTAATGGCAATGACTATCGGGCGTCTGACACGTCTTATTCGCGGCATGACGACGCACACGCAGGATAAGCTCGCTGATGTCAACACCATCATGGAAGAGACTCTGAGCGGGATTCGGGTCATTCAGTCGTTCTCGGCGGAGCAGCAGGAGATAAGCCGTTTCAGCGCAGAGAATCGGGAAGCCAAAAACCGGGCGATGTCCGTCACGCGGCAGGGAGCCAAGATCAAACCGGCGACCGATCTTCTGGGAGCTATCGGGATCGCACTCGCGCTCTGGATCGCCGGGCATGAAGTCATCACCCACGCGCTGACAATGGGCCAGCTCGGCAGCTTCATTTTTCTTCTCAACAAAATCGCGACCGGTGTCAGTTCGCTTGGCAACGTCAAAGTCATCTGGGAGCAAATGCAGGCGGGGGCGGGACGCATCTTCGACCGTGTACTTAATGTTGAATCCGAAATCCAGGATGCGCCCGATGCAATTACCCTGGGCGAAGTCTCCGGCAAAGTCGAGTTTGAGCATGTCGCATTTGCCTACAATGTCACTACGCCGGTGCTGCGCGATATTTCGTTTACCATGAACCCCGGCGAAGTGGTGGCCGTGGTCGGTCTGTCGGGCGCGGGTAAGAGCACGCTGGCCGACTTGATTCCGCGCTTCTACGATCCGCAGGCCGGAACGATCCGTGTGGACGGCCATGATATTCGGGAAGTCACACTGGCGTCTTTGCGGCACCAGATCGGGATCGTCCCGCAGGAAACGGTGCTGTTCGGCGGGACCATCCGGGACAACATCGCTTATGGTAATCCGCTGGCGACCGACACCATGATCGAGGCGGCTTCTCGCGCTGCAAACGCCCACAGCTTTATCTCCGATCCTACGGTCATGCCGGATGGGTATCAGACTGTAGTCGGCGAGCGCGGCAAGCAGCTTTCCGGCGGCCAGCGCCAGCGCGTTTCCATCGCCCGCGCCCTGCTTAAAGACCCGCGCATTCTCATTCTTGACGAGGCGACGTCGTCGCTGGATGCCGAGTCGGAAAAAGTCGTCCAGGAAGCGCTTGAAACGCTGATGCATGGGCGCACTACGCTTGTGATTGCCCACCGGCTTTCGACTATCCGCAACGCGCATAAAATCATGGTTATGCAGTCCGGTGAGATCGTCGAGACCGGCTCGCACGACGCGCTTATGCACCTGCCCGACGGCCTGTATCGCCACCTTTACGAGCGGTTTCACGAGAAGAAGTACCCGTGGGAGAAGCCTGGTGAAGAAGACCAGGAGGGTGAGGATCGCCTGGGCCCTAGCTTAATCTCCGCCGTTCTGCCCTGACGCCGACCGATAACTGAGCACCATGAAGTACCGTATCGTTTCATTTCTGGTTTACTGGTTTGTCCGCCTCCTGACGCTGACACTGCGTGTGCGTATCATCGGCGGCGACCGGGTGAGCCGGCTTCAGGAGACCGGCAAAGGCATGATCCTGGTGACCTGGCATGGCAGGACCATGCTGCCGATCTCGCGCTTCCGTGGCCGTGGCTACTGGGCGATCATCTCCACGTCCCGCGACGGTGAGTATCAGAACCAGATTTTCCGCCGCTTCGGCTGGCAGACCGTGCGCGGCTCGACTTCCGCACGCGGGGCAGTCCAGGCGGCCTTGACTGTCACAAAGCAGCTCAAACGCGGTGCGACCCTGGCATTCACCCCCGACGGCCCGCGTGGCCCAAGCCGTGTGGTTCAGCCCGGCGCGATCTTCCTGGCCCAGAAATCCGGCTCCCCAATTATCCCAGCAGGCATCAGCGCCTACCCCCGCAAGCTTTCCCATTCTTGGGATCAGTATATGATCCCGCGCCCCTTTTCCCGCGTCGTCTGGATCTACGGCGATCCGATTTATATCCCTGCCGACGCCAAAAGCGAAGAAGACCAGCGCCTCTGGGCCGACCGTATCGGCGCGGCCATCGATGCTCTGGAGGCGCAGGCGGAGCTTGAAGCGGGCGTGACCTCGGCCGCCGTATCCCCGCATCTATCTCAAGAAGGCATTAATTCAGGGCGGTGAAGTAATTTTATGCATACCTTCAATCAGCAACAATATCTTGATGAAATCACTGCACTTCTTGCCCAGGCAAAATCAAACCTTGAAGCGCAAGCCCCAGAAGCTGTTGTCTATACGCTCAACATCTGGACAGACCCAGAATCTGCCGCAAGCGCAGTGAGTTTTGACACAAAAGAAAGTTCTGATAACAAGATCGCGTTCCAAAATAGGCAGGCAGCCTCTCGGCGCGAACGTTTGGTGGCATCAGGTAATATAGAAGGAGCGGCACGCTGGAAAGATCAAGAAGGACGTATTTGCAATCCGGCAGATTTTGCCTTGCCTAACATTGCCGAATGCACTCATAGCTCTATGCCTATTGGCTGGGAAGAAGAGTCAGAGGGAAAGCGCTGGGATATATTGGAACCAGCTTTACTTGAAGTTCGTGAAATGGCAAAGAGAGCGTTCTCAGATTTGCAGCTTGACCCGTTGGCAGAGCTATCAGTTAATAGTCGTCAAGATTGGTACGATCATCCTTGTCATATTGGGTCAGACTTGGTTGCTTAAATTACCAGGTGCTCAATAGTGACTTTGCCGCCATCAATTGCTTGGATATTGATGTTGAAGCCGTAAAGCAGGCTCATTCCAACAAGTGGATCAGTATCGGCCGATTCTACCAGGATATTTCGCGCTGCGCCATCCCAAATAATTGTGGCCGCGTAAATATCAAACTGGGCTTCGGAGCCATCAGCCAGGGTTGCACTTCCGCGTGAGCGGAACGGTAAGCTTAATGCAGTGATAAGATTTGGCGGCAGGGTCAAAGAGCCACTGAAGCCAGTGTCAAGGATGACCTCGATCTGATTTTCATGCATAGTCGCAGATCGAACCGGTAGTTGAATGGTTGCTTCGCGGTAAGAGTTGACGCTTCCAATAATCATGCGGCTTTTCGACTGGCTGAAGAACGGGGACCACCAATTCGATAGGTAGAAATGTAGCCAATGTGGACCAGCCAGATTTGTGCATCCGGCTGACGTGCTAACAGGTTCTCTGTAGCAGAGTAATCATCATTGTCCATTACGTAGACTCCAGTTTCAATGTCAATCGCAGCAAATTTGCCGTGATGATCATTTTCTACTGCGGAGCGGATATCCCGTTCGTAGATTTCTTGGCCGCGTCGTGCAGTTTCTTCTCGGCTATAGCGTGGCTGTGAAGCTGTCATGGTTTCATTCTACCTGATGGAGCATCGTATCAGCAGTATACAAAAATATCTTTTAGAAGCCATCGCTGAGCCGGGGCGACCTGGTTTTGGTGCGGATCTGACGCGCGGTTTTCTTGGCGGACTGGCGGGTCTGTACGAGGCCGGGCTGGAAGGTTATTTGGCGGCGGAGCGGGTGGGGGTGCGGCGGCGGGAGAGGCTGCCGGTGCGGGTGATTAGTGTTGGTAACCTGACGGTGGGGGGCACGGGGAAGACGCCGATGACGCAGCTTTTATGTCGACGGCTGACGGCGTTGGGGAAGCGGGTAGCGGTCCTTAGCCGGGGTCATGGCGGGGCGAGTCAGAGTGTCCGACTGGTTTCTGATACCGAGGGCCACGTGCTGCTGACGGCATCGGAGGCAGGAGACGAGCCGGTGCTGCTGGCCCGGACGCTGCCGGGGGTTCCGGTGCTGGTGGGGAAAGATCGGCGTCAATCGGGGCGGGAGGCGCTGCGCCGGTTTGATCTGGACGTGCTTGTTCTGGACGATGGATTCCAGTTCTGGCAACTGGCCCGCGACTTGGATATTGTGCTGCTGGATGCCCGGCGTCCGTTCGACAATGGGTTTCCGCTGCCGCGCGGGCTGCTGCGGGAACCGATGCGGCATTTGAGCCGGGCGGGGGGCGTGGTGGTGACCCGGTCGGGTGGGCTTTCTTTGTCCGAGCGTGCGGCGCTTACCGACTCGATTTTTAGTTTGGCTCCGGCGGCGCGGGTTTTCTTTGCGGACCATCAGGCAGTCGGCATTCTCCTCGCCGATGCCTTGAATGCTCCGGTGCAGCCGCTGTCCGAACTGTCTGGGAAACGCGTTTTTGCGGTATCGGCTATCGCGCAGCCGCAGTCATTTATCGACACGCTGACACGCGATACGAGTGCAGTTGTCGTTGGTCATAAAGCCTGGGCCGATCATCAGGCACTGACGGTGGCTCAGGCGCAGACGGTTATGGACGAAGCTGTCAGGTCGGGGGCAGAGGCGATAGTCATGACCGAAAAAGACGCGGTGAAATGGCCGTTTTCCGCGAACGCCGATCTGCCGCTGTATGCGCTTCGGCTGGAGATGGCAGTGGACGATGAGGTGGGGTTTACTAGTATCCTGCCCTGAACCCCCGTGTCTCCTTATGCCCCATACTGCCCCGGCGGGCGCTGGCGATGCCAGTCTGTAAGCCGTTGATAGGCGATGCCCAGCGACAGCAAAGTGGACTCGTCGTAAGCAGTGCCGACAAATTGCAGGCCGAGGGGCAGGTGGCCGGGGCCGAAGCCCATCGGGACACAGAGCGCGGGCAGGCCGCAGAGATTGCCCATGCCGCTGAGGCCCTTGTCGCTGCCGGTGAAGTAGTCGTCGAGGCTTTCCGTGAGCGGCAGGGCGACTTGAAGCATTCCCGGCGCGACGAGCGCATCGTAATGGGTAAAGAAGTCCGCCATCGCGTTCTGCGCGGCAGTGCGAATCCGCAGACTTCGAAGGTAATCGACACCCGGCAGCACGAGGCCTGCGAGTAGGCCGCCCTGCTGCTCGTCATCGACCAGCTTTGCCAAACGGGGTTTGTCTCGAATGAGAGTCTCGAAGGCAGCCGAGCCTTCGATGCTAACAATACTACCGGCGGCTTCGCTCATTGGAATATTTGGCAGGGTGACATCGGAAAGCACTGCGCCGAGGCCGGTCAGGACTCCCAACGCGCCTTCAAAGGCCGTTTCGGTCTCGGACTGCGCTTTCTGGTGGGTGTCGCCGGAATGGTAATCGGGCCGGACGACGCCGAGGCGCATTCCCTTGATGCTGCGCGGCTTGCCGTGCTTGAAATGGCTGTCGCCGGACGTGGTTGCATCCCCGTCGTCTTCCCCCGAGATCGCTTCCAAAATCAGCCCGCAGTCTTCCGCCGAGCGGGCCATCGGGCCGAGCTTGTCCATCGTATAGGACAGGGCCATCGCGCCGTGGCGGCTGACCCGTCCAAAGGTCGGACGCAGGCCGGAAACGCCGCAGAACGACGACGGGCAGACAATGCTGCCCCAGGTCTCGGAGCCGATGCTAAAGCCGACTAAACCCGCCGCAGTGGCAGCGCCCGGCCCTGACGACGACCCGCCTGCCCAGTGGTTCGTGTTCCAGGGAGTCTTGCACGGGCCTGTGGAGGAAGCAGTCCCGTACCGATAGCCTCCGCCGCCTGCCAGCTCAATCATTGACAGCTTCCCCAGCAAAACCGCCCCCGATTCCCGCAGCTTCTGAACGACAAAGGCATCGTAGCTGAAGACCTGTCCGGCATGGGCGGGGCTGCCCCATTCGGTCGGGTCGTTCGCGGTCGCCAGCAGGTCTTTGACCCCGAACGGGATGCCGTGGAGAGGGCCGCGCACTTTTCCGTCTTTGCGGTCTTTATCTGCCTGGGCAGCCTGCACCAGGGCCAGCGGGCGGGTCACATGCGCGACTGCGCCTAGCTGCGGGCCTAATTTTTCCAGTCGATCCAAGTACAGCGTGGTCAAATCGACCGACGATACCTGCTTCTTGTGCATAGCCGTGCCGAGCTCGGTGATTGTTCCAAACAGCAGATCGGTATCACTCATTTGACACGCTCCTTCCGAATAGGTGCAATGGCGGCGAATGCGGGGCCGATGTCATCAGGAAGCGTGTAGGCACGGGCTTTGGCGAAGCCGCCCGGATAGTCTTTAAGCTGTGCGGCGGCTTCTTTAGCTTGCGTGTCGGACAGGGCATAACTCGCCGCAATCGGGACGATCTGGGTCAATAATTCACCTTCGGTTTGAGTTACAGGAGCCATAGGAGTCACATTCTGTGTCAGAGTCGGGAGCGGCAGTGGCGGTGGAACGGCAGGCATCGGGTCGACGACCTGGGCCTGAGCCGGAGGAGCAAGGCCGGCACCCAGGAGTGCGCTCACCGCTCCGACCAGGGCCTGCAGCGCCAGTTGGCGGCGTGTTAAAGTAAGCTTGGTCATGTGTGCGTGGTTCGGCATTGCTCTTTCAATATCCTGCTTGCCTAATAAAAACCATGTTTCTGCCGATAATCAGCGAAGAGCTATTTTCTTATCAATTTCTGTATTGGGACAAAAACGCAATGATGGTGACTTTTGTACTCTGGGGCGCACTAGGCAGCCAGGTAGTCAGCGCACTGCTGGCGCTGAGGATGTTCCGCACTTATGGACGATATTGGGTGTGGCTCCTTGTGGCACTTGCGGCTGTCGGCGTGGCCTGCCGGAGCGGGCAGCTCTGCGGGCAGCTGCTGGGCGCCCCGCATTTTGATGTGCATGACCTGCCGGCGGAGACGTCTGCCTTTGCCATGTCGCTGCTGCTGATGTTCGGGTTGAGCGTGGTCAACGGGATCTTTCGAGTTCGTCTGAAGACGGAAGAAGCTCTGCACAGCGAAAAGCGGCGGCTGTCCATGCTGGTCGACCGTCGTGTGGCTGATCTCGAAACAGAAGTCGCTGATCGGAAGCGGGCGGAAGATGCATTGCGTCTGGATGGAGAACGGTTCTCGGCGATTATCGCGACCCAGTATGACATCGCCACGGCAGAGCGAGACTTGCCTGCGATCATGGACCTGATTGTGGCCCGCACTCAGCGTCTGACCCATGCGACCGGAGCCATTTTGCTGAGAGTCGAGCACGATGACCTGGTGTACCGGGCTGTCAGCGGCCGGGCCGGGCCATTTCTGGGAACACGAGTGGGGAGCCATGTCGATATCTGCGGCGAGTGTGTCCGCACCGGGAAGACCCTGCGCTGCGACGATGCCGAGCGTGACTCACGGGTCAGTCTGGATTTGTTCCGGCGCATGGGAGTGCGCTCGACTGTTGTCGTACCTTTGCATTATGACCGGGCAGTGGTCGGTGTTCTCCAAGTCACTTCGCCGGAGTTGTATGCGTTTACGGCGATGGATGAGCATACGCTGCATTTAATGGCCGGGCTGATGGCGGCGGCGATGAGCCATGCGGCCGAGTTCGAGGCCAAGCAGGAGCTGCTGGCACACAAAGAGCGCCTGCTGGCTGAGGCTATCGAACAGGCAGACCGAGACCCCCTGACAGGACTGCTGAACCACCGCGCGTTTCATAAGCGTCTGGAAGAAGAAGCGGACCGGGCGCAGCGCACCGGTGAGCGCGTCGCGCTGGCCGTGATCGATTTGGACAACTTCAAGTTTTTCAACGATGCCTACGGCCATCTGGTCGGCGATGAGGTTTTGAAGCAGGTCGCACGAGCGATCACCCGGGTCAGCCGGTCTTATGATACGCTTGCCCGGTACGGAGGCGATGAGTTTGCCCTGCTGCTGCCGGGGATCGGCGCGGAATCCGCCGGGGACATCACGGCACGTCTGATGGCGGCGTTCGAAAATCTGGAATACCGGCCGGTTACTGAGGGCGGCACCATTCCGCTTACTCTGTCTACCGGGGTCGCAGTCTTTCCTGATGACGGGCCAGGGCGTTTGGAAGCGCTCGAAACGGCGGACGCGCGTCTGCTGCGAGTTAAATATGGCGGCGGGATGTCCGGGGAGCTGACAGAGCAGCTTCGCACACAGCTTTCCTGCTCGATGGCGAACTTCTCGATGCTGAATGCGCTCGTGACAGCGGTAGATACAAAAGATCGGTACACGCGCCGCCATTCGGAAGATGTCATGTGCTACAGCCACCAGATCGCCTGTCAGATGGGCCTGAACGAAAACGAGTGTAATCAGGTGCTGATGGCAGCATTGCTGCACGATGTCGGCAAGATCGGGGTGCCGAACTATATTCTTCGGAAGCCGGGCAATCTGACCGACGAAGAATACCGGGCGATCAAGCAGCATCCGATGATGGGTGCGGTGATTGTCGGGGCGGTTAGCGGCCTGGAAAACACGCTTGATGCGATCCGTCATCACCATGAGCGGTGGGACGGCCAGGGCTACCCCTACGGTCTGCGCGGCGAAGAAACGCCGCTGCCGGCCCGCCTGATGGCGGTCGCCGATGCGTACAGCGCTCTCACAACAGACCGGCCTTACCGCAAAGGGATGGACGCTGCCCGCGCCCGCGCCATTCTGGATGAGGGGGCCGGATCGCAGTGGGACCCAGCCTGTGTCGCAGCATTCCTGAGTATTAGCCATAATCCCCAATCTTCTTCTGCCTCTTTACCTCTGGCATCCAAACAAGAGAATATAGTTTTCGGTTGACTCTCCTATGAGTGTTTGCTGCTCTTCCCTCCATTGAGAACTCTGCAACTGCGGGTATACTGTGCTGTACTTCAACGAAGCAGGAGAACACCCAGCCTTTGAACCTAGACCGATACAAAACGCTTTGCCTCTATGCCTTCCGGCATGGTGTTAGCCTTCGGGCGCAGACTCCCAACGCCCCCCAGAACACCAAAGTGCTGTTTGACAGCGGCATGCTTTATTTGACTGCGATTCTTGGGGACGATCCAGAGTTTCTCAAACAGATCACCTCCCTGAATCTGCCTGATGATGTAGCGCTGGCCCTCGGCAGCAAGTTTCCCAGCTTTGATGCCAAATCTTATCTCACTGCACGTGCAGAAGCCAGACGGCTGGAAGAAAAACTAAAAGCTAAAAAGCCGTTCGGCGCAGCGGCATAATGAAGAGCCGGCGGCTCGGAAAAACAGGCCTGCGGGTATCCGAGATCGGCTTTGGCGGCTGGGCTATCGGCGGCAATGGCTTCGGCAACTCTTACGGCGAAACTGATGACACCATCTCTCGGGCCGCTGTCCGGCGGGCTTTGGAGCTTGGGGTCACGCTATTCGACACTGCCGATGTCTACGGCCACGGCCACAGCGAGGCGCTGCTGGGAGAAGTTTTAGCCAAATGGACTGGACCTGCCCCGGTAGTCGTGACTAAAGGCGGCATCAACTTTTACCGCCGGGATGAGACGCTGGACCAGGATTGGACCCCGTTCGCGCTGGCTCATGCAGTCCAGCAAAGCTTGATGCGTCTGCGGCGTGAATCTCTTGATATCTATCTTCTAATGAACCCGCCGGTCCAAGAGCTGGAGCGGTGGAAAGTCTGGGAGACGCTTAACGCATTAAAGCGCTCCGGCAAAATCCGTTTCCTCGGGGTGTCCGTCGCTGAGCCGCCGGATGGTGTTTGGCTGCTCCAAAACAACTTTCCTGTCGATGTGCTGGAAGTCGGTTATAGTCTGTTCTATCAGGGCGCGACGACTGAGCTTTTGCCGCTCGCTCGAAAGCGCGGCGTCGGTATTCTCGCCCGTGAGCCATTAGCGAATGGTTTTCTAACCGGCAAGTATCGCTCTGATACCCAGTTCTCAGACGGCGACATCCGGGCTGCCCTGCCGACTGAGTATATCTCGGCTATGGTGGAGACCGCCGAGCTTCTGGACTTTCTGCGCTGTGAGGGAACACGAACACTCGCTCAATCTGCTCTGCGCTTCGTTCTGGATGACCGATCAGTATCATCGGTCGTAGTCGGGGCCAAGACCCCGGCACAGATGGAAGAAAATGTCGGTGCTGCTAGTGTTCCACCGATTGATGCCGCAGAGCGGGAGCGGATTGCGGGCGTGTTTGTGTGAACCCACCTCCTTGCTTCGCAGGGGGCCTCCCGAAACGGGAGGACGAAGAGTTAAGTACAGGGCGAAATGCTTAGAACAGTATTGTAGGGGCGCTGCTTGCTGCGCCCAAAACTCCGACCCTTCCCGCTCCGGGAGGGGCAATGAGCCTAAGCGAATGGGGTGGGTTCGGATAATCTATGCTCAAACTAACAACAGCCGCGCAGATGCGCGAAATGGACCGGCGTACTATCGAAGAATTCGGCGTCCCCAGCATTGTACTGATGGAAAACGCTGCCCTGCGTGTCGTCGATGTGATCGCCGAGCGCTTTGGGCCGCTCAAAGGCAAGCGCATCGCGGTTGTCTGCGGCAAAGGCAACAATGGCGGCGACGGCCTGGCGATTGCTCGGCACTTGGCGACACGCTTTGGAGCTGTCGTGACAGTGCATCTGGCGGCTGACCCGGCGGGCTATAAGGGCGATGCGGCGGTAAATTACGCGCTGGCACAATCGTTCGGCCTTGACATTGACACTTCCGGCTCCCCCAGAATTGGGGGCAGGGGGGCAGACCTCATCATAGATGCCCTGCTCGGCACTGGCATCAAAGGCGGGGTCGAAGGTAAGTTCGCTGAGACAATTGAGGCGATGAATGCCTCTTATGTTCCCATCGTCTCAGTCGATGTGCCGTCAGGACTGGATGCCGACACAGGCGAAGTCAATAGCGCGTGTGTCAAAGCGACACTCACTGTAACATTTGCACTGCCTAAGATCGGGCTGATGGTCTATCCCGGCGCAGAATATGTCGGCGAGCTGATTATCGCCAATATTGGGATGCCGCAAGCTGTCATGGCGGCGGAAGACGTCAAAGTCATGGCGACAGAAGCGTCTGACATCGCGAAGTGGTTGCCGGCGCGGGTCAATGGGCGGGACAGCAACAAAGGCAAGTTCGGCCATGTCACGGTCTTTGCCGGATCGGCAGGCTTTGCCGGTGCGCCGACGTTGAGCGCGGAAGCGGCGGCGCGAGCCGGGTCGGGTCTGGTGACGTTGGCTGTTCCCCTCGGTATCCAGAATGCGCTGATGTCCGGTGTCAGCCCGGTCATCATGACAAAAGGCCTGCCGGAGACCGCCGATGGTACGCTCAGTCAATCTGCCGTCGAATCTGCGCTGAAATTAGCGGGTAAAGGCACGGTCGCGGCGCTGGGGCCGGGGCTGGGCGGGGCAGACAATGAGGATACCCGCGCTTTTGTCCGCGAGTTCGTATCTCGCTGCCCGGTGCCTTTGGTGATCGATGCCGATGCCCTGAACTGCCTATCGTCTGAGCCGGATCGGGGCGCTTCAATTGTGAAGTCTCGCAGCGCTGCGACTGTCTTGACCCCGCATCCGGGCGAAATGGGCCGGCTGCTGGGAACCGATACGAAGGCTGTTCAGAGTGACCGCCGGGCGGCTGTCGAGCAGGCTGCTCAAGACTATGGCTGCGTTGTTTTGCTCAAAGGTGCCCGGACACTAATCGCCGCGCCCGATGGACGCTTAGCTGTCAACACAACCAGCAACCCCGGCATGGCGACGGGTGGGGCAGGGGATGTCCTGACCGGCCTGCTGGCTGCTTTGCTCGGCAGCGATATTGCAGCGTGGGAGGCGGCTGCCGGTGCTGCTTACCTGCATGGCCTGGCGGGTGATCTCAGGGCTAAAGAACAGGGCGGGCCTGCCGGTTTGATCGCGACTGATCTGATTGACTATCTGCCCGCTGCGATTGCTCACTGTCATGCCGAGGCTGCTCATTTATGACCAAACCGTTTCTTGTTTTCTGCCTGCTTCTTCTCGCTGCCGGTGCGGACGCTGCGCCGCTGTCTTTGACCCTGCCCAATGCCGATTCCTATGCCTACTGGGTACAATCTGAAAGCGGCTCTATCGGGACAATGCCAGTCAATGTCACGCATAAGAAAGCTGTTCAGATTACTGCACCGATGACGACCGGGGATCAGCTTTTGGTTCTAGACGCTCATACGGGTGAAGTTGCATCACATAAAATCTCTATCGGCCTGAGCGGAGCACCACTTCCAATCACGCTGGCAGTGTCTGATTTCCAGCCTATTTCCGCGCCTGTGCCTGCACTAGCTGTCCCAGCCGCCTCGCCAGTCTCTGCCCCGCCCCAATCGAGTGGAATCGCGCGTCTGCTGACCGGCTTGTTCAGCCTGGTCCTCGCCGGAGGTGTCTGCTGGCTGGTGCTGCATCTGGTGCGAACACGTGGCGAGCCGCTGCGAGACCTGGCGCGTCGGGCGGGAGTGGAAATCCCGGATCCGGCGGCGCTGACGGAAGACGCAGACACAGAGAAGGAACCGCCGGTCTATGCGTCGGAGAAGCGGGCACCGGAAGTCATCCCCGAAGAAGCCGGGCTGCCGCCGTCCGAGCACAGCGCTCGTCTCGGACGCGGACCGGAGCTGGCACTGACCGGCATCCCGGCACTTCTCGGCCTGCAGGGGCTGGCCGCAGGCAGCACGTTTGCCCTGACCGATGGGGATGTGACGGTCGGGCGAGATGGGGACAATGAGATTGTCCTCGCAGAGAACACGGTCTCGCGCCGCCATGCCCGCTTGGTGCGCGATGGTCATGGGCAGTTCACGCTGACCGACCTCGGCAGTGCGAACGGCGTCTACATTAACGGAACGCGCATCCAGCGAGCTATTCTCAGCACCGGGGACGAGATCAAGATCGGCGATAATTATTTCCGCTTTCAGGCGGCTAGGGAGACATTATGAAATACAAATTCGTCATTGCGGCTGTGGCCTTGTGTGCCGTCAGCCCTTCGGCCCTCTTCGCTCAGGTCGTGCCGCCTGCCGCACCGCTGACAGCCCCGGCTGCCGCGCCGGTGACATTGAGCTATAAATTCGTGGTCGGTCAGGTGCATCGCTACCAATATGATATGGACATGAATATGCTGATGCTGACCGGCCAAACCGGAGCAGGCATTCCAATCAATACAACCATGCAGATGACTATGAAGCAGTACGTTAAATCCGTCCGGCCCACTGATGGTGCTGCAACACTTATCACGCGGATTGAAGAAATGCATATGCTCAACAACGGTCAGGAAGCTCCCCTGCCAGACGATCAGCAGGCAAAGATGAAGCAGCCGTTCACGCAGGTCATGCTGCCGACCGGGAAGATATTGTCGATGGATATGCCCGCAATCGGCGGCGCGGGGATGCCCGGCATGGATTTCAGCAAAGGCATGTTCAGCGGGATGGCGTTTCTGCCGACCGGCTCGGTCAAGATCGGTGATACCTGGGACGGGACCACTGCCGCCGCGATGGCCGGCGTATCACTGACCTTTAAGTCAACCCTAACGGGCATCGATCAGAAGAACGGCGCGTCTCTAGCAGCGATCCAGAACAAGCAAACCGGTACGCTCGATATGACCATGACCAAGGGCATGCCGGCACCTGTGAAGATTCAGGGGCAAATCACCGGCACCGGCAGCCAGGTATTCGATACGACGGCGGGGGCGATCCAGAGCGCGGCAGGAACATCCAGTACCGATATGACCATGACCTTCGGCCCGTCGGCAGATGGTGCGGTACCCACAGGAATGCCGCAAGGAATGAAAATGCAGATGCAGATGAAGTACAAAATGGAGCGGCTGAGCGACACGGCCCCGGCGGTGGCTCCGTAAGAAGTTCGGCCATCCGAACCCCGCCCTGAAGGGCAGGTCTGGAGGTGCAGACGCCAACCGGTCTGCGACCGGAAGAAAGTGAACCTTCAGTCTGTGGCATTTCCGCACACCGTGCGGTTGGCGTCTGCGCCTCCAGACCTGCCCTTCAGGGCGGGAATTCATCTATTTCAGCTTCGATCAGGAGGTTCCGTACTATGACGCTGTCTCTTTCGACTTGTCTGCTGACGGGTACTTTACTGCTGATCGCTGTCTGTCCGGTGACTGCCCAAACGCTGCCACCGGTGCCGACTCCCACGCCCGCTCCCCCAGTTGATTCCCCGCCTGCGCCGCGCACGGAAACGCTGCGCTTGAAGTTTACGGTGGGGTAGACACTCTATTACACTCTGATTGAAGAGACTGTCGGTTCTTATCGAGAGCCGAAGGGCAAGCTGACTCCCATCAAGTCCCATCTGGAATTGCATCTGCATGAAACGACGTCTGACCTGCGCGACACGGACAGCGCCGGGCTGGTGGATGTCGGCATTGACTCGATGGTCATCACTGTGGACAGCAAGCCTGTATCAATAGCTTCCGATGATCTAGACGCGATGGCGAACCTCGCCCGACTGATTGTTCTGCCGACTGGAAAGATCGAGGATACGCAGGCAAATCCTGCGGTGAACGCGGATGAAGCTCTAGCCGGGGAAGATCCTGCCCACATGAACGCACTGGCCGCTCTAGGCACATTGCCGGAGAAGCCCATTCAAGTCGGCGACAAGTGGAAAAGCGCTGTCATTTTAGGGCTGAGCGGGGAGAAGAGCACGGCAGACCTGACGCTGACAGGATGGGAAACAAAAGATGCGGCGTCCGTCGCTGTCATCAAGCAAATTATTCAGGGCAAATTCGCGACCCCGGCTGGGACAAAAGCGCATCCTTCCGGGGATATGAAGATCACAGGCGGAGCCGCCGGGACTCGAACAGTGCGTTTCAATGTCGAGGCGGGAACCGTAGAGAGCGAAGACAGCCTGACTTACATGAATGTCATAATGACACCTAAAGCCGTCGACGAAGACACCCCGGTACTGCCAACTCGGGTATGGGCCAAAGTCACCTCTAAGTTGACCCGGACTGCTGCGCCAGCCGTCAAACCTGCTGCGGCTCCGTAACAACCAGATCCAGCACCTGTTCAGCGACTTCGCGCTTTGTCAGCAGCGGCAGTGCGATCTCCTGCCCGTGAGAGCCAAGCAAAGTCACGATGTTTGTGTCCCCGTCAAAGCCCGCGCCTTCCTGCGTCACATCGTTGGCAGCGATCCAGTCCAAATTCTTCGCCTCTAATTTATGCCGGGCGTGATCGAGTAAGTGTTCAGTCTCGGCAGCGAAGCCGATCAGAGTCTGGTCAGGACGTTTGCGCCGTCCAAGCTCTGCTAATATATCTTCAGTCCGAGTGAGTGCGAGAGTAGGGGATATGCCGCTCTTTTTGATCTTCTGATCGGCAATCTCCGCAGGCCGGTAATCGGAAACGGCAGCGGCGGCAAAGATAAGATCAGCTTGGTCTGAGCGGGACAGAACAGCCACAGACATCTCAGACGCTGTTTCAACGCGCACAACCTCCATGCCGCCGGGCGGTGCCAGCGCCGTCGGACCGGTGACCAGTACCACTTCCGCTCCGCGCATCTGCGCGGCTTCCGCCAGCGCGTAACCCATTTTCCCCGACGACCGATTCGATAGATACCGCACGGGGTCCAGCGGCTCACGGGTCGGACCTGCCGTAATCAGAACTCTTTTTCCACGCATCGAATCACTGCGGCCCAACATCTCCTGAATCGCCGAAAAGATGGTGGACACGTCGGCCATCCGCCCGACACCTTCAGTCCGGCAGGCCAGACGTCCGGTGGTCGGCTCGATAAAATAGTAGCCGTAATCGCGAAGCTTGGCGAGATTGGCCTGTGTCGCCGGGTTGTTCCACATGCCCGTGTTCATGCCCGGTGCCAGCAGAATCGGAGCTGTGCAGGCAAGAGCCGCAGCGGTCAGCATGTCTTCAGCCAGGCCGTTTGCGAGGCGGGCGATGACATTCATCGACGCCGGGACGATCACAAATAAATCACAGTTCCGGGCGAGCCAGATATGGGCGATCTCGCCGGGGAACGGCTCTTCAAAGATGTCGATAGGGCAGGGATGATGGGTCAGCGCCCGGAATGTCGCCGGCTGAATAAACCGGGCGGCTTCGGGGGTGAGGATCGGGAAAACTTCGATGCTGCTTTTGACGAGCTGACTGGCAAGATCGGCAGCTTTGTAGGCGGCGATAGATGCCGAGACTCCCAGCACGACTCGCTTTAGGGCTGGTTCAGGCATCCGGCTTCTCCGCGCGGATGCGGCAGTGCTCCGCTCGAAGGATCGCGACAATCGTATCGACGGCATCTTCAACGGCATCGTTCGTGACGGCGTAATCGTAATAGGGCCGCTGGGCCATCTCGCGCCGGGCATTCAGCAGACGCCGGGCGATGTCTTCTTCGTTCTCGGTTGCTCGCCCGCGCAGACGTCGTTCCAGCTCTTCCAAAGATGGCGGCTGCAGGAAGATCAGCACGGCGTCCGGCATCTTCTGCTTCACAGCGCGTCCGCCCTGGACATCGATCTTCAAAATGACATCCACGCCTTCAGCCCGAGTGGCCGCGACTGCGGCACGCGGCGTCCCATAGTAGAAATTGTGGACTTCGGCATATTCCAGAAATTCGTCACGAGCAACCAGTTCGTTGAACTGGGCGGCGCTGACAAACGTGTAATCGACACCGTCTGTTTCGAGTAAGCGCGGTTCACGTGTGGTCGTGGTCACGCACTTTTGAGTGGTGGCAGGGAGAATTTCGCCGGGAAGTGACAGCAGGGCATCTAAGACCGTGTCTTTCCCGACTGCCGAAGGGCCAGAAACGACCAGCAGCAGACCGTTTTTGTCGGGTTCCCAAGGCTTTGTTTCAATGCGTCGTTCTTGAGTTTTTATCACCCTGTTATTATAGCACCGCGGGGAAAGCGGTGTCAAATGGAGACAAGAGAAGAAATGCGAGGAGTCCGGGGGTATGAAACCCCCGGCAATTAAGTGCTAACGCCCTCCGGGCTGAAGAGTCCGAATCCTATCTTGTATCCTTAGCCCGGAGGGCGTCTGCTTTTAACTGCCGGGGGTTTTATACCCCCGGTGCCTTCGGCGTCTCCTCATCAACTTCTTCCCACTCTGTCCGTGTCGCTTCCTCCGCGTGGTGCTGCTTTTGATTGCGGATGTAGGAAATCACTGTCTCGCGATGAGTGCGGCATACGCTGTAAACCGCATAGCAGTCCTGCCAGCCAAAGAACTCGCCCTGTCCCAGTTTCTGACGCACGAATGTTGAAGAAACGCTTTTGATGCAGCGCATGAGGGTGGAGGGACAGCAGAAGGCCGGCATGGTCAGTGCCAGATGAATATGGTCCGGCATTCCTCCCAGCGCAAGCACCTGACACCGTTGCTTCCGCGCTTCCTGAAGGATCGAAGCATAAATTGCCTGTTCCCATTCGAGCGTCACCAGTGGCATCCGCCGGTAAGTGGCCCAAACAAAATGCAGATCGATCTCTGTTTTACTGCGTCGCATACCGTAGCCCTCCCTAGCCAAATATTCCCGAGATGATTCCGCCCGAGATGATTCCGTGGGTATGAAACCCACGGCAATGAAAAGCTGACGCCCTCCGGGCTAAAGACAGCTTTGCTGACTGTTATCCGTAGCCCGAAGGGCGTCTGCACTTAACTGCCGTGGGTTTCATACCCACGGCACACACGGAATCATCAAACAAAAAAGCGCAGCAGAGAGTAGCTCTCTGCTGCGCTTTTTTGCATGACTAGATGCTTAAAGCAAACTAGTAGCGGCTTCCGCCACCACCGCCGCCGTAACCACCACCGCTGCTGCCGCCGCTGCGTCCGCCGCCGCCACCGCTGCTGCGGCCACCGCCGCCGCCACCGTAGCTGCCGCCGCCGCCGCCACCGCCGCCGCTGCCACCACGGCTGCCGCCGCCACCTCCGCCTTCACGTGGGCGGGATTCGTTGACCACAAGGGCGCGTCCGCCGACATTGCGGCCATTGATTGCAGCAATCGCTTGCTGTGCTTCGTCTTCGGTCGCCATTTCGACGAATCCGAATCCGCGGGCTTCGCCCGTGTAACGGTCAGTGACGACCTGTGCGCTTGAGACGTTGCCGGCTTCGGAGAACAGTTCGTGGAGCTGCTGGTCGGTTGTCTGATAGCTCAGATTGCCGACGTAAAGTTTAGTTGCCATAAGGGAATGGCTCCTTTCGAGTAAAAGCCCCAATTCGCAAAGAGCAGAGGCCTCACTGAAAAATTCGAAGAACACGACGGAAACGAGCCGAAGGAGCCGGGAAATCGCAGAGGAAGGCATCAAACCGATGCAAAGCAGGAAAGTTGCCGGGGGAAACCCGGTGCATTTGTATTATACCTCGGATTCACTCGATGTGTGCATTTCTGCAATTATTATTTGATTTCTCGCAGATATTATTCAACCAATTTGCCCCTATTGCCTTTTTTATTCGTATGTGATATTATGATAACGCCTACCGATTTAATCTTTTCTTAACATCTGCTTACTTTCTCGCCCAAATTTCCCCGGTGCACGCATTGCCGCCGCCCGGTTGACGGATCAAGGATTTTACTGCATGAAGAGCTTCCGCCGCATGTCCGGCGCGACTAAGTCCGTGTCTCGTGTTCTTTTCTGTCTCGGCCTGCTCGGTGCGCTCACGCTGCCTGCACTTCCGGGATATGCACAGCAGACCAAAATCAAAGTAGACCCGGACGCGGCAAAGAACTATGTGACGCTTTCGTCTCAGGTCAGCCCAAACCGTCTGTCACAGACCATCGCCGATCTTTCCGGTATCCACTATAATGTGCCGAACCAGCCCGCTTCCGCCCCCGTGGTCGCTTATTCCCGTGTCGCGGGGACACCCGGCGGCGACAGCGCACGCGCCTATATCCGGCAGCAGTTTAACACGATCTTCGGCGCAGCCAATGTTACCGAAGAGCCGTTCTCAGTTACGGCTCCAATTGACAATGGCGCGTTCATTCAGGGCGCGGGACTGCCGAAGCCGTTTGCTTTGCAGCCGCTTTGGCCTAATCTGGTTCGCACCTCCACGCTTCCGACAGCAGGCATAGACGGCCCGCTGATCTACGCAGGCCGGGGCGATCTGAGTAATTTCCGGGGCAAATCAGTTCAGGGCAGCATTGTTCTGCTGGATTTCAACTGCGGCACGGACTGGCTGAACGCGGCCCGCCTCGGCGCGAAGGCGATCCTTTTCGTCGAGCCGACCCAGACCATGCGCGGCGAGGGTGAGTCCAAGTTTATCGGCATTCCTGTTGCCGTCCCCCGCTTTCTAGTTTCCCGCACGGATGCCTCTGTGCTCCAATCGGCAGTGCTGACAACCCCCAATTTCCAAGTCCATCTGTCGGCTGACAACCCGTGGCGATTGGAGCAGTCGGCAAACATTGTCGGCACGATCCATGGCACCGGGCCGATGGCAGACCAGAATGTCGTGATCGAGTCCTATTACGATTCCATGTCGATTGTCCCGACCCAGGCGCCCGGCGCGGAGTCGGCGGACGGCATGGCGTCGCTGCTGGAGATCGCGCGGGCCTTCAAATCCCACCCGCCCAAGCGCACTGTCATGTTTGTGGCCTGCGGCGCACACTTTCTGGGCATTCAGGGCGCACGGACATATATCGACAAGCATGTCGATGACTGGCGTCCTATCTCGACCATGGACTCGCTCCAGCATGCGCTGTTCCACAAGGCTTTGCCGGACCGGACCAATGTCCTGCTGTTTACGGGGCTGGATTTGACCTCCCAAACCGGCAGCGTCGGCGTCTTCTACAAAGGTTATTTCTACGACTACCGCGAGGACATTCAAAGCGACTTTTCGGATGTTGGCCGGACTTTCCGGGAGAACGCCGAGAAGATCGGCCAGACGTTAGGATTCGACCCGGCGACTGCGTTTGCGGACGGTGTCAACGGCGCTGGCGGCAAAAGCTGGCGGAACTACCTTCCGGGCCGGTTTGCGTTCGATGCCGAGGCGGCAACGATGGCCGGCGGCAAAGGTGTCACATTTGCGACCACGGACGATGCTCGTCAAGAGACCGATACGCCGCTCGACACCGCCGATCGTGTCAATATCGTCAATCTCGCCGCACAGACGCGGCTGCTGACATGCGAATACTGGCATGTTCTGAACGACACGAATGATCCCAGCCAGATTTCCCCGACCAGCACGGCGTCTTTGATGCCTGTACCGACCTGGCAGGCTTGGACTCGCCAGGGTCTGCGCCTCGGATTCAGTAAGCTGGACGGGCGCGTCCTCCTGTTCGATCCCAAAAAGAACTTTGTTCCCGATGAGCCGATCGCCGACTCGCTGGCAGTTGTCGACAATCCCTCCAAGACAATGATGGGGGTGCGCGGCAACCTGATCGAAGGAACCGAAGGCGGCCCGAATTACGCGTCGTTCAGCTTTGCCGGCCTGCCGCTTGTCATCTCGAATGGAACGGGGCTGCGCTCCGGGGCTGCCGGTAATATCAACATCGGTGCGTACCATATCCATGGGGCCGACGATGCGGCAGGGACGCGCGGAGACATTGATTATGCGCCGGATCAGGGTGTCAACGGTGCGGCGAACTATCCGACTATGTTTGACCTGACCGGCGATTACAAGCAGACCCAGGTGATTGTTTTCCCCTGTGTTCCAACTTCGATCTATGATCTGATCGATCAGCAGGCACTGACTTCGCTGACCAGTGTGAGTGTTTATGACGGCGCGACCGACGGTGAGCCTCGCCAATACGGCTTTATCCTGTCTGGGACTGAGCCAGGTGTTTCGTATGTGGAAGATGTCGCCGTGCTGTTTTCCACACCCGGCCCGCAGACACGCCTGAAAGTCGTGATGAGCTCGGGGATCGGTGCTCCACGGTTCCTGCTGATCAATTCACTGCCCTCTGATCCGAAGAAGTCCAACAGTGAGAACCAGCGCGGCGCTCAGGGTGTCGGCTATGCTGTCGGTGTCGCCTCCGCCCGTTACGGCGGCAGTGACAACCGCCCGCCGGACCCAAACAACCCAAACGACATTGTCCGCAACGGTGCGATCACGAATACGGCCCTGCGTGTCGCGAAAGACATGTGGAATCTGGACGAGTTCCGAATCACCAATCTGGCAAAATTCCGAATCGTCCAGCTCCATGACCAGACCAACCCGCTGACACATCTACATGACCTGGCGAAAGACGATATCGACAAAGCGCTGGCGGCCTACAAAGCGCAGGACTACGAGGCGTTTGATGCCTACAGCCGGCAGGCTTGGGCCAACGAAGCCCGCGTTTATCCGCAGGCCCAGCAGACCGCGAACGATGTCGTTCAGGGCGTCATTTTCTACCTGTTCCTGCTGATCCCCTTCGCCTACTTCTTAGAGCGTCTGCTGTTCGGTTTCTCCGACCTCAAACGGCAGCTCAGCGCGGCGTTCGGCATCTTCCTGGCGATCTTTATCATCTTCTCGCTGATCCATCCGGCATTCAGTATTGGTTCGGTCAACCCGCTGATCATTTTGATCGCGTTTGTGATGCTGGCTCTGTCCGTGATCGTTTCACTTCTCGTTTGGGGCAAGTTCGAAGAGCAGCTTAAACAGCTCAACAAGTCTGTCTCAGGCGTTCACAAAGCCGATGTTGGCAAAGCCAGCATTGCATTCGCGGCGTTCGCGCTGGGCATCTCGAACATGCGCCGCCGTAAAGAGCGGACGCTGCTGACATGCCTGACCCTGGTTCTGCTGACATTCACGGTGCTGTCGTTCACGTCTATTGTCAACACGATCCGCTATAACGATGTCGCGGCACCGGGGCTTGCCGTATATAACGGTCTCCTGCTGCGCCTGCCGACATGGGATTCGCTGCAGCAGCCTGCCTACCGTCTGTTGAGTGACGAATACGGCAGCCGTTTCCCCGTCGCGCCTCGGGCCTGGTTCTTTGGAACCTCGCAGGGCCAGCAGTCGTTCCTGCACCTCACCCGCGCCCATTTTGGGACGGATGTCAAAGGCGTGAACGGCCTGACCCCACAGGAGGCGCAGGTCACGGGAGTTGATAAATCGCTGATTGCCGGGCGCTGGTTCAACCGGACCGATACTTACTCGGCGATTATTCCTAAAGGCGTCGCGACCAGCCTACAGATCACGCCTGCGGATGTCGGCAAAGTGACGATCAACTTTAGCGGCGTTCCCTATCTGGTCATCGGCATTGTGGATGCCGACAAGTTCAAGACTATCAAAGACCTGGACAACGAAACGCTTACTCCTGTCGATTACCAGGCTCAGCAGAACCAGGGCAGCGGCGGCGCGGGCGGGGCAGGGGGAGCGGCTGCCGGGCAGGGCTTCCAGGAATATCTGCATCTCGACCCCGATAACGTGCTCTATGTCCCGTACAACACGCTCATCAACCTGGGCGGCGATCTGCGCTCTGTCGCAATCAACATGGGAAGCGCAGCAACAACGGCGACCGAGCTGCAAAGCCTCATGCCGCGTCTTGACCTGAACCTGTATGCCGGAGAAGATGGCCGCAACCACCGCTTCTCAGCGATTGGCGCGACTTCGTCTCAGGGCTTGATCAACATCATCATTCCGATCTTGATTGCGGCGCTGATCGTTCTGAACACGATGCTCGGCTCGGTCTTCGAGCGGGTCAAAGAGATCGCGATCTTCTCCAGTATCGGCCTCTCGCCCTCGAACATTGCGATGCTGTTTATCGCCGAAGCATTGGTCTATGGCATCATTGGTGCGGTATCGGGTTACTTGATCGGTCAGTGTCTGGCGAAGCTGATCAGTGCATTCCATATCCTGCCCGGCCTCTATCTGAACTTCTCATCGACTTCCGCCGAGCTTGCTATCGGCCTCGTTATTGCGGTCGTTCTGCTGTCGACGATCTTCCCGGCCCGCAAAGCCTCGGAAGTCGCGACCCCGTCAGTTGACCGCACCTGGAAAGTCCCGGAGCCTGATGGCGATACCTGGAAGATCACGCTGCCGTTCGCTGTCGCCGGATCGCAGGCAAATGGTATCAACCAATTTTTAGCCGAGTGGTTCCGCGCCTACGAAGAACAATCTGTCGGCGACTTCTTGACACAGGACATCCAGACCGGCGCGGAGATGATGGGGATGGGAACCGGCTACCGCCTGACAGGCCGTATTTGGCTGGCTCCGTTTGACCTGGGCGTCTCTCAGATGATCTCGCTTGACACTGCGCCGACAGACCTGGAAGATGTCTACGAAGTCTACTTGACGCTCACCCGTGTCTCTGGCGACGTTTCCAACTGGAAACGGGTCAACCGCCGCTTCCTGAACGTCCTGCGTAAGCAGTTCCTGATCTGGCGGACCCTGACCGAATTGCAGCGGGAGCGTTACATGGAGATCGGCGGGTCGGATACAACAGTCCCTGTCGCCGCCGCTCCGGCCTCCCTGGCCTCTGCGACTGTCGCACCGGCTTTGTAAAATGGCCCCCACCCCCGGTACTTCGTACCGACCCCTCCCCCACTTCGTGGGAGAGGGGTAAAAGCGTGAGAGTGAAGCAAACGTATAATTTATAGGCCTTTGCCCTTTTCATACCCCTCTCCCACGAAGTGGGGGAGGGGTCGGTACGAAGTACCGGGGGTGGGGGCATCAGCGAATCAAGGAGAACACGCCCCCGTGGCAGTGCAGCAAAAACCGAAACGTGGACGCGAACCGGACAGTATCGAATCGGCGCGAGAGCGCTCGATGGATACATCCGGCGACGAAGAAGGACAGCAAGTCCAGTTTGAAGAGGGCTTTACCGGCAAAGTCATGATTGGCACGCTTTTCGTGTGCATGATTATGCTGCCGGGCTCCATCTACCTGGGTCTTCTGGCCGGGCAAGGGCTGGGTGCTGCCGCGCAGTGGGTGACCATTGTTCTATTCTCAGAGATCGCACGGCGCTCGTTCCTGCCGCTGAAGCGTCAGGAGATCTACTGCCTGTTCTACATGGCCGGTGCGCTGACTGCCACAGGCTTCGGACAGTTGCCAGGCATTTCTGGCGGTCCATTCGGTGCGTTTATTGCGGTCCAATATATTATGCGGTCTCCGGCAATGGCGAATGTCGTGGGGCATCTGCCGGGCTGGATTGGGCCCCAGCCGGGATCGACAGCCTACACGAATCGTAGTTTTCTCGACAGTGCTTGGCTTATCCCAATCGTCGTTCTTGTGTCTCAGCAGGTGCTGGACCGCATGAAGTGGATGGGGCTTGGTTATCTGCTGTTTCGGGTGACGTCCGATGTCGAGCGGCTTCCGTTCCCCTTTGCACCAATTGCGGCATCCGGGGCGACTGCACTTGCGGAAGCGTCTACCAAAGAAGACTCCTGGCGATGGCAGGTTTTTTCGACCGGGACAATTGTCGGCCTGATCTTCGGATTCTTCTACTTAGCTGTGCCTATCTTTACAGGCGTCACTATCGGCAAGCCGCTGACCATTCTGCCGATCCCGTTTTTTGATCTGACGCCGAATACGGAGCAGATACTGCCGACTTCCCTCACCGGCTACAATCCCGATTTGGGCCTGGTCTTGTTCGGCTTCATTCTGCCGTATTCCATTGTTCTGGGCGGCTTTCTTTCTTCGGTCGGAGCGCAGATTGTCGCAAATCCGATCCTGCACTCTTTTGGTGCGCTTCACCCAACGGCTGACGGTCTGAATGGCATATTCCCCCACTGGGTGCCAGGATCGCCGACGATTCAAACAAAAGCCTCGATTGATTTTGACTTCTGGATGTCGTTCGGAATTGGGACGCAGCTTGCGATTGCCGCCATCGGCTTGACTTCCGTGCTGATTATGGTCATCAAATCGCGCGGGTCTGAAAAGAAAGCAGAGCGCGGAAGCCTCGGCAAGCTGCCGGAAGGACGTGGCGATTTCCCCTGGCAGCTTGCGCTCGGAGCCTGGCTGCTGGCGACAATCGGATATGTGTCGCTGAACCACTGGCTCGTGCCGGCATTCCCGATTTCGATTGTCATCTTCTACGGTCTTGTCTGGACCCCGCTGAACTCTTATGTGTCGGCTCGGCTGATTGGCCTGACAGGGCAGGGCGTGACCTTCCCGTTCCTTAACCAGGCCGTTGTTCTGCGAAGCGGCTACCATCAGCCGGACATCTGGTTTGCGCCGCTGCCGCTGAACGATTACGGCCCGCAGGCACAGAAGTTCCGCGAAATCGAGCTGACCGGAACAAAGTTCACCAGCATCGTCAAGCTGGAGCTGTTCATGCTGCCGCTGATTCTGCTGTTCAGCTTCCTTTACTGGGGTTTTCTGTGGCACACGAATGATATTCCGTCGTCCCAGTTCCCGTATGCACAGAAGCTTTGGCCGCTTTCCGTCATTCAGCTTTCGATCTGGACTCAAATCAACTCAGGCAACGGCGCGACCTGGGCACTCCATGCGATCAAGGGCCCGATCATCGGTATCGGAGCGGCATTCGCGATGGCTGCCTACGGCACGACTCTGCTGTTCAAGTGGCCGCTGCTGTTCTTCTACGGCTTTATCGGCGGTATCGGGAACCTGCCGCATAACACGATCCCGACTATGATCGGGGCGCTGCTGGGCCGGTATTATTTCGCCAAGCGCTTCGGCCTGGAACGCTGGCAGTTGTACACGCCGGTACTGCTGGCAGGTTTTGCCTGCGGTACGGGACTGATCGGAATGTGCGCGATTGCGCTGGCGCTGATTGCTAAGACGGTGAACTTCCTGCCGTTCTAACCCACCTCCTTGCTTCGCCCTGCCCCTCCCGAAACGGGAGGACGAAGAGTTTATGACGCAAAGCGTAGGGGCGCTGCTTGCTGCGCCCTCCTGTCCGAAATCTTAATCCGGCACTACCTCCTTGTCCTCCCGTTTCGGGAGGGGCAGGGCGAAGCAAGGAGGTGGGTTCCTATCCCGTAATGTTTCGCTCCGAAATACCGTATAATAACTGTGAAAACACTGCTCAGACAAGAAATAAATAACGGCATCGCTGGGCGCAAAGACTGGAAGACGGTTGGCTGGCAAGGAATGACTCTGCAGACTCCTCCAGCTTGGAACCTGGTCGGTTATGGCGGGGATGCCAAAGCGGGAAGCCTGCGGCTGGATAACGGCGAGTTTCAGGCACAGGGCGTTCTTGGGATGGATCTGCGCTGGATTCCGGTCAAGGGTAAAGTCACGGATGCGGAGCTTTTGAAACGGCTGACTCAGTATTTGGACAGCGTCGAGAAAAGCGCCAAGCGGCAGAAGATTTCGGCGGCGGTCCAGGTCAAAGAGATCACGGATGCGCGTCACCCGGAGCGTCTTGGCCTGCGGTCGTTTTCCTGGAAAGCGGATCGCCGGGCAGTCGGGCGCATCTGGCACTGCACCGAGTGTGGCCGGGTGATTATCGCTCAGGTGCTGGGCGGGACACGCGGCGATTTCGCGGCCCTCGCCGCCGATGTGCTTCAGACACTGGAATGCCATGCGGAAGATTCCAACTGGCGCACTTGGTCGCTGTACGATCTGCATACGGAAGTCCCAAGCGATTACACGCTTCAGGGCAAGCCGCAGCTTATGAATATCTACGTGCAGTTGCCGTTCGCGCGGACCGGCACTCTCGACATGATCACGGTCGAGCAGTGGGGCGTCGCGAATGTCCAGCTACGGAATGCGTATTTAGATCAGTGGTTCCGGGACAAGAATAAAGCCGCCGAAGGCAGTCTCCGCTATGAAGGGCGGGAGGCAGATGCACAGGGGCATCCGGCACTGGCGCTGACTGGGCGACGTGCTGGCATTTCTTATTGGGTGTCTCAGGGCATTCAGCATCTCACCCGGCTGCAAAAGCCCGCGACCTATTTTGAGGCGCGTATCTGGGAATGCCCGGAGACCAACAAGATATTTTTAGTCCAGAGCTTCAGCCGCCGCCCGCAGCCTAAGATTGTGGATGAGATCGTCGAGCGTACCCAATGCCACGGTTAACGGGTATGCAGAAGTTCGCGTCAAAGATCGATCTGCGTCAGTATTTCCCATTTCTGAATCGGGCGAAAGGCGCTCTGCCGCGCGGGGAGATGCTGGCGCTGCGTCCCCTTCGCAGCCGGGAGATAGCCTGGGAGATGAAACCGGCTGATGAGACTCCGGGGGTACAGCTCACCGTGCCGCGCCGGGATGACAAGTTCGGTCAGATTTTATCGCGTCTTTTTCAGATCCCGGCGACAAAGACAATCGAGCTGGACGAGTTCGGCGCAGCAGTCTGGGCACGGTGTGACGGTCAGCATAGCGTAGAGCAGTTGGTCAATTTTACGTGTACGACTTACAAGCTGAACCGCCGGCAGGCGGAAGTCAGTGTGGTGACATTCATGCGGATGCTGGCCCAGCGCCGTTTGATCGGTCTCGGCAAAAGCCCGGATCAGAAACTAGACAGAAGTGCGGCAGGAAAGGCGACATCTCATGTCCATCGAAGCGACCGACAACGGACGCAGACCAAAAGCCGAGGGCGGCGTCGGTATTAGAACGCAGATCAACCTGCCGTGGAGCAAAGCGATTCAGATCGCGATGAACTCTCTGAAGATTCGGTTCTGGCGCTCCATGATTACCGGGGCAGGCATCTTTCTCGGCATTGCGTTTCTCTGCTTTTCTGGGGTGACAGCCCTGCTGGAACTAAAATCCGGCAACCAGGCGGCTTTGAACCGTCAAATCTGGCTGTGTGTTATGGCACTGCTGGTCTGCACAGTTGGGATCACGAATTCGATGCTGATGTCTGTGTCCGAGCGGTTCCGGGAGATAGGCACCATGAAATGCCTAGGAGCGCTTAACTCTTTGATCGTGCGCCTGTTTTTGATTGAAGCGCTTTTTATGGGGTTTGTCGCGTCGTTCGCCGGCTGGGTGCTCGGCTTCTTAGGCGTGTTCCTGGTGCGTCTGGGGTCGTTAGGATGGGCAGATGGCGTCGGGCATCTGACTGCGGGTGTGATTTTTGGCTCAATGCTCGGCTGCATCCTGATCGGCGGCTTTTTGACTCTCATTGCGGCCCTGCTGCCCGCTCAGCGTGCCGCCCAAATGCCGCCCGCTGCGGCCCTGCGAACGGAAGTTTGACCTACCTCCTTGCTCTCTCGTTCCTCGTTCACAGGGTCCTCCCTAAAGGGAAGATTAGGAACACGGAGGCAGGCTTGTATTCGCCATCCTAATCTTCCCTTTAGGGAGGACCACAGCGAAGCGGTGCGGTAGGTCCAATCGGCTTTATATTATACGGAGAACTCATTAGTGTCAGCTACAGAATATATCGTTCGTACCAAAGATGTTGTCAAAGTCTTTACGCTGGGGGAAGAAAAGCTTCGGGCACTGGACGGTGTCAATGTCGACATCCGGCGGGGCGAGTACATCTCGATCATGGGACCGTCTGGGTCGGGAAAGTCGACTCTTTTTAACGCCATTGGGGGATTGGATAAGCCGGACAGCGGCAGTGTCTTTATCAACGATGTCGATATGGCTCAGCTTGATGCCGGAGAACTGGCTTACCTGCGCTGCCATACCATCGGTTATATCTTCCAGACATTCAACTTGATCACGGTCATGACGGCGCTGGAAAATGTGACGTTGCCGACGATCTTCGCCGGTCAGCCGACCGAAGACGGCATTGCGCGAGGTATGGAACTTCTGGATATTGTCGGCCTCGGACATCGCTACCACCATAAGCCGTCCCAGCTTTCCGGCGGTCAGCAGCAGC
Organism: Janthinobacterium lividum; assembly: GCA_050954545.1. Classification (GTDB taxonomy): domain Bacteria; phylum Armatimonadota; class Armatimonadia; order Armatimonadales; family Capsulimonadaceae; genus JANXMY01. The sequence goes on from JBPBQB010000001.1 coordinate 46,856, forward strand.
GCGTGGCGATTGCCCGCTCCCTGGCAAACAACCCGAGTATCATTCTTGCCGACGAACCCACTGGGAACCTTGACTCGAAGACTGGCGAGGAGATCATCGCGCTCCTGCGCCGTCTGAACAAAGAGCAGGGTGTGACGATCATTACGGCGACGCATGACTACAAAATGGTAGATGTTTCAGACCGCGTCATCTGGATTCGAGACGGCAAAGTGGAAAAGATCGAAAACCGGGCCGACATCAAGATCAACATCGGTGGCATGGCCGGGGAAGCCGAGCATCTGGCAGGCGGTGCGGATGCTACGAATGTCGATGCACCACTGCTGGTGTGAAATTGCCCCCCCCGCCCCAATTCTGGGGAGCCATACG
>JBPBQB010000004.1:0-47148 GCA_050954545.1 Janthinobacterium lividum
TGTTTGATCCGTTCCTGCACGGCGGACGGCCTGAGTTTGTCGTTTCCGACATCCTGCGCGGCGAACCTGCACTGGAATCTGCCCGTGCACAGGCTGCGGCCATTGGAATTCTGCTTGACTCCACGGCAACGGAAATGCTCAAGCAGGATACCGGCGGTCAGCCTGCCCTCAAAGACCGTGTCGATGGCCTGCGGCGTCAATGCGTCCGTGCCAAAGAAGAGCTTATCCTTGCATTCGGCGGCGATGACACAAACTTTGTCCGCTGGGGATCTTTGGGACGTGCCGGGCGGCGTGGCCCGCAGGCGACTATCAACTGGACCCCTATCTCCGTAGCGCCGATCCTTCAAGCCGCTCTCTGGAAACAGCCCCGGCGCATTGGATCGGCACTCATCTCGGCCACGCTTTCAACTGATGGTGGCTTCGGCTATGTCCGCAAGCGCCTCGGCATTGCCGAAGCCGACCCGCAGGTCACGGAGACGATTGTCGGCTCACCATTTGACTACGCCAATAACTGCCTGCTCTATCTCCCGCGTCATCTGCCGATGCCCTCCGACGATCCCGGCTATGCTTACGATGCGGCGAACGAGATGCTGGCCCTATTGGAAGCATCTCGCGGAGGTGCGTTTTTGCTGTTTACTTCCTACCGGGCCATGAACGCGGCGTATGATCAGCTCACTCAATCCGAGCTGCCCTACCCTCTGTTGCGCCAGGGCGAAATGCCGAACGCCCGGCTGATACAAGTGTTCAAAGAAGAAAAAAATGCCGTCTTGTTTGGAACTCAGTCTTTTTGGGAGGGCGTTGACATTCCCGGTGCCGATCTTCGTTTAGTGATTATTGATCGCCTCCCATTCGCCGTGCCTGATAGCCCGCTGCACAAGGCCCGTGTCGAAGAGATAACGGCGGCAGGGGGAGATTGGTTTAACGACTTTGCTCTGCCGCAGGCGCAGCTCCGGCTCAAACAAGGCTTCGGACGGCTCATCCGCACCAGTCAGGACCGCGGCGTCGTAGCGATCTTAGATACACGTCTTGTCCGAAAGACTTACGGCCAGCGTTTTCTGCGATTTTTACCCCCTGCCCGGCAGGTTTATGACCTTGCGGAAGTGGAAACATTTTTTCGAGAGAAGGAGTTACCGGCTGCTATCGCGAAATAAAGAGACAGTCCGTAATCAACCGAACACCGAAGTTAGTTTCGAAGAAGGAGTCACCCATGGCATTCGAAGTCCCTGCACTTCCCTACGCATACAACGCACTAGAGCCGCACATCGACGAAGCGACTATGCACCTGCATCATGACAAGCATCATCAGGCGTATGTCACGAACCTGAACGCCGCCATCGAAAAGCATCCTGAGCTTGCCGGTAAGTCACCGGAAGAGCTTCTCAAAGACCTGAATTCCATCCCGGAAGACATCAAAGCCGCTGTCCGCAACAACGGCGGCGGTCATGTCAACCATACGATGTTTTGGGAGATCATGGGGCCAAATGGCGGCGGAGAGCCGACCGGCGCTCTGGCGGAAGCGATTACCTCCACCTTTGGAAGCTTCGACGCCCTGAAAGCCGCTGTCAACGACGCCGGTGTCAAGCGCTTCGGCAGCGGCTGGACCTGGCTTGTCAAGTCCGCCGACGGCAAGCTGGCTGTGGTCAGCACTGCCAACCAAGACAATCCGATGAGCGAAGGTCACACTCCCCTGCTCGGCAACGATGTCTGGGAGCACGCGTACTATCTCAAGTACAACAACCGCCGCCCGGAATATCTGGCAGCCTGGTGGAATACCATCAACTGGGAAGCCGTCTCCAAGCGCTTCGCGGGTTAACTCGTACTTCGACGAAGAAAAGGCCCCCGGCATAGTGCCGGGGGCTTTTTTGTGGCGTGAATGTTAAATAACTGATGTTACGCAGTGGTAGGCGCGTGGAACTAAAGTTCTGCACTGTGGGGCGCAGACGCCTAATCTCGACCTTCGTCGAGAGGGAGAAGAAGTTCTGGGAGCACTCTTATTCCCTGTCCGCGAAGGCGGACATTAGGCGTCTGCGCCCCAAAGCCGAGGACTTCAGTCCCACGGCACTGAGGCCTGCGTATCATCAGTTACTTAGAAGAGGCCACCTTCTTCTGACCAATCTCCCAAGTATGTTCCCAGGGCTGCTGTGCCAACTCTTCATACCGTCCGCTGTATGGCTCCATTTTCCATCCCATAAACGCCCAGCCGACATAATTGCCGACATCCCAGATCTTTTCTGACGGCAATTGTCCCTTGAACTGCGGCATCGCGCTTCCTGGAATGCCGTACAAGACTACGTAGTAAATGTCGCCGTTCGAGATGGAGCTGACTTCGTTCTTGCGGTAATTGTAGTGGTAGCCAGGCTGATTGCCCTGCGTACTTGCGCCGGACGCCTGCACGAGCGTAAAGTCCATGGGAGGCGGTGCGAGATACGATTTCGCCGGTCCGCGCCCGTCTCCATGCTCTCCATGACAGCCCGCACAGTAAGCGACATACAGGACACGCCCGCGCTCAACAGAGCCTTCTGTAACCGGTTCGGGGTTCGGCATCACCAGCCAGGAGCTTGGGATCGTCGAGTTTAGATACGCGACATTCTCCCCAGGGCCTTTCTGATAATATTTGACAAGATTGACTTTGAGGTCTGCCTGCTGCTGCGCTCGCTTGATCCCCATTTTACCGCCCAAGCACTGAACGTATGCAATCAGATTGGTTCGGTCATCGCCCTTGATGTAGCTGAACGAGGGCATGAACGACTGTGGCCGCGTGTAGCGCGGGTTCTCAAAGTGAGCCCAGTGCCAGTCATCCGGGTGGTAGCCGCCTTCACGCATCAGATCGGGACCGTTGCGCGATGACCCGACTTCATGCGGCGAGTCATACGCATAATCGCCAGGCTGCGCCGCGAGGCCGCTGCCCTCGCCCCAATCCATCGGGCGCGTGTCCTGCGAGTGGCAATACACACACCCATTTTTCAGATAAATCTCCCGGCCTTTGAGTTCCTGTGCCGTATATTGATGGGCATTCGGGGTCGGATTTGGATGGAACACCTGAATAGGCAGGATCGCCATCACGACAACCCAGCTAAACATCACTATCAGAGAACCAAACAAAATTGTCAGCGGAGTCATTTTCATAAACAGAGATTTCTAAGAGCTAATCGACAACAGCAACACGATCGTCAAACTCGGAGGCCGGCGCACCGATCTCCTGCAGCTCTGCAATTCCTAGGTTCCGCTTCTGTGCTGGGGTTGGCATCTTCTGCCGGATCGTCATCACCAGGTTGATAAATTGAAACATCACCCCAATCATAAACATACCGCCGAAGACCGAGCGCAGCAGGAAATACGGCTTCACAATCGGATAGGCTTTCACGACTTGCTCACCCAGTGTCACCCAGGCGCTGCCCTGGGCTAGACCTGCCGCAGTCAGCGCCCAGAAATATCCGTTGACCCCGATCAGCATCAGCCAGTACTGCGTATCCGCAAGGTTGCGGCTCCAGAGCGGTTTGCGGACGATCTGAGGCACCATGTACAGCATGGTCGCCGACGAAATAAATGCGAACGCTCCCAGGAAGGCCAGATGCGAGTGCGCGATCACCCACTGCGTAAAGTGAACAAAGCGGTTCACTGTCATAAATGCCTGGACTGTCCCTTGAAACGAGACCGCCAGGTAAAAGAATGAGCCGGTCAGGACAAAGCGCAGTGGAATATTTTCCAGCATCTGACCCCACTGCCCACGCATAGTCATGTAGATATTCACGCTGAAGCTGAACACAGGAATAATCAAGCCGACAGAGCCGACAATCGAAATGATCTTCAGCCAGTTCGGGATCGGCGCTTGGAGCAAATGATGCTGACCTGTGTTGGAATACAGCAGCGCGATTGACCAGAAGCCGATCAGTGACATCAGATGGGAGTAGAGAGGGCGGCGAGAGAGCTTCGGCACAAGATAATACACCAAAGCAATGCCGCCGGTCGTGATGAACAAACCAAATAGGTTGTGGCCATAAAACCAGTTCCAGATCGCATCGTTCAAGCCTCTCAGCGAACCCGTGCGCTGGAAATCAGTCACACCGTCCGGCAGGTTGGATGCATCGTTGTTCCATAAAATATGCTTATGTCCGTCCGCCGTCAAATAAGTATCGAAGGGGTGCCACATGACGTTGCCGATGAAGTACATCATCGCGACCCAGACCACCGATCCGCCGATATACCAGAGCGAAACATACATCTTGGGCTCACGCCGGGCAGCGATTGTCTGGAAGATAATGACGGCGTTGACACACATCAAGGCAAAGACCGGCCAGTCGATCCACCAGGGGAACTCCGTATACTCTTTGCCCTGCGTATCTCCGTTTAAGATCGCGCCGACACCGAGCAGGACGGCAAGGTTCCAGAAAATCAGCAGCAGATTGGCCGCACGGTTCGAGCGCAGCGGGGTTTTACAAAGGCGCGGAACGATAAAGTACCAGCCGCCGAACATACCGGCTGAGAAGATGCCGAATAGTCCCATGGCTATGTGAGCGGGACGCATCCGGCTGAATACTAGCTGTGGGATGCCGGCAAATATATCCGGCGTCGTCAGTTCGTTCGACATGATGAAGCCGAATATCGTTGTCATGACAATCCAGAATGCGCCGCTGAACAGCCCATGCAACGCAGCCGAATCGGGCCGATCCAGCCTATCCCAGAGTGCGGAAAGACGCGGCGACTTGCCGGCTGTTACTGGCGGGCCGGAGCCGTTGGTATCCGAAGGCAGAAGTGAAGTGATGGACATAGCGAACGAGGCTTCCTAAATCAGTGCGGCGTGAAAAACAGTCGGGAACACAATTTGGCGGTGCGTCTTTGTGTACCCTGCGTCTATTATACTCAAACTCGCAGAAAAACAAAAGCTCCCGCGAGTTAAGGTACCATAATGCCATGAGTTTAATTCGTCTGCACAATGTCACTATGAAATATGAAGAGCGCCTGGTTCTTCGCTCAGTTTTCTTTCGATTGCAGCCCGGCGAACGCGTTGGTCTTATCGGCAAGAACGGCACCGGCAAAACGACTGTCCTGAAAATGATCCTGGGCCAGATCGCGCCGACTGAGGGAACCGTCGACTATGAGCCGGGCCTGAAGATCGGCTACTTTTCGCAGTTTTCGACACTCGATGGCCGTCTTTCCGTCCAGCAGACGCTGGAAGCGCTGTTTGCTGACTTAAAATCAATAGATGATAAACTAGCCGAGATTGCTTCGGTTCTGGAAACAGTCGAAGACACAGATGAAATGAACCGGCTTCTAGAGCAGCAGTCTGCCGCGCTTGATGAAATGAACCGGCGCGACGGCTGGGAGTATCCCCGGCAGATCGACACTGTGCTGACAAAGCTCGGATTCAGCGACGAGCATCGAGAACGTCCTATCGACCAGCTTTCCGGTGGCTGGCGCAACCGGGCGGCCCTGGCAAAGATCCTCCTGGAACAGCCCGATGTCCTGCTGCTGGATGAGCCGACAAACTATCTCGATGTTGCCGGGCTGGCCTGGCTCGAAAGCTGGCTGTCCCAATTTCGCGGGGGGCTTATTCTCGTCTCTCACGACCGGCAATTTTTAGACGGCGTTGTCACCCGAATGGTCGAAGTCGAAAACTATGGGTTCCAGGAATATCTCGGCAAGTTCAGCGATTTTGTCCGTGAAAAGCAGTTCCGGCTCAAGACATTAGAGCGTCAATTTATTCATGAAGAAGAGCTGCTGACTTTTGAGGCTGAGGCCGTCACCGACCGAGACGAAGCCCGGCGAAATCCGACTCAAGCGCTTCAGCGCAAGCTGGCCGATCTCAAAAAGCGTCGTGAGCCACGCCCCGTCGATGTGCTCGTGACAACACTTTATGGCAGCATTCGGGTTCCTGACAAGCTGGCCCGCGCCGAGCATCTGGCAAAAGCCTATGACGGCCAAACTCTCTTTCAAGACGTGTCATTCGAGATCGAAAAAGGCGAACGTTTAGCGATTGTCGGCCCAAACGGCAGCGGCAAATCGTCGATTCTACGGCTGCTGACAAAAAAAGAAGCGCCGGACAGCGGCGAAATGCTCTGGGAACGCGGCGTCACATTCGCCGATTTCAACCAGATCCAAGCCGAACTTGATCTGACTGATACAGTCACCCACGCCGTCAACACGAGCGGAGGCGTCGGAAGTCTAGCCTTCACGGCAGCCCGCAAACAGATCACCAAGTTCTTGACGCTCCTTCAGTTTTCCGAAGCAGACCTGACCCGCAAGATCGGCACCCTTTCCGGCGGCCAGCGTGCCCGCGTCGCCCTCGCGATCTGCCTGCTTTCCGAGGCACAAGTATTGATCTTGGATGAGCCTACGAACCACCTGGACCTGACCAGCACACAGGTCATGGAACGAGCTTTAGTTAACTTCCCAGGCTCGATCATTGTCGTCAGCCACGACCGATTCTTCCTGGATAAAGTCTCAACCCGCCTGCTCGTGTTCGGCTCAGGTGGAACACTGACCGAATTCAACGGCAATTGGACACAATGGCAGGCAGCCCAGTAAGTATAGGAGGTAACATGCTAGTCTGCAAACTTTGGAAAAAGATTGATTTCCCAATTGCAATTCTGTTTTTCACGTTGATATTTTTGACCGTTCGGACCGCACCTCCAGCCCTCGCTGCTGATCTGAGTTCACCGACTTTGACATTCCAGGCAGACCCTGATTTGCAGAAAAAAGTGACGATTGATGCCGTAGATTGTCCCGTGGGTGACGTGCTCTCTAAGCTGTCACTCAAACTAAAGACAGATTTGATTGCTTCCAGTGAGGTTGCAGACCAGCGTATTACGCTTAAATTAGCAAACCAACCGGTACTGGATATAATGACCCGGCTTACCTGGCTGCTCAGTCACTCGCCAAATCGCGCGGAAGGCTATTACTGGGGACGTATGGATCGCCAGCCTGGATCTCGCCACGGCATTCTCTTTTGGCGAGACGGTCACTCACTTGCCGAAGAGCAGGAAGCACGAGATGCACCGCGCTTGAAGATGGCTCTTCTTCTGCGCGATGTACGTGATTTGTGCCGGATGACACCCGAACAGCGTACTCAGTATCATGGTGAGCTGTCTGAAAATTATCTAAATTGCAGCCCGGATGATGAGGATAAGCCATTCGAGGACGCCCTGGCAACGATGTCTAATAGCGACCTTGATGACCTAATGTCGGGGCAGCACGTTATGCTGGACCCTACTCAGTTCACTTCGCGGATTTCACTCTATCAACAGGCACAGGCAGCGAAGGCTGCTAATGCACGCGCCGCCGCGCAGGCAGTAGGGCAGTCTGACCCGTTTCCTGACGGTATTCCAGCTCTCACACCTCCAGCTCTTTATGTCAAGGTCGACGACAACGATGGCCGTTACCCAGATCAGTCCGACCAATTTGGCGTCTTCTTGGAAGGAATGGACACGACGCCGACCAACATAAATGTTCAGCCAGGCCAGACGGCAACCACTCATATCACCATTGACCCGATGCAGCCTAATTTCCTACTTCCCCCCGAACCGCTCAATGTCCCGAGTGGCGGTCCAATCTACGATCTGATGCCAATTTTGAAAAACAAAGCGATCACCGACCGGCAGAGGCATGACCTCGGGTTCAACCTGCAAGCGCTTGCACAGGTAGCGAACATCACTCTCTATCAAGAAGCCTTCCTCAAGCCCTCAGCCTCTGAGCTGGCGGTTACAAAGGGAACCCTCGCCCAGATCCTGGCATCGATACGCGAAACTTGGGACTGTCACATTACAAAGACAGGAACAGACTATTTGGTATGGAACCGGCGATGGGTGCAGGACCGGGCTTCTGATGTGCCTCAGCGGCTAATCAAAGTCTGGCAGACAAGGCTCAAGGGACAGACTGCCGGGACACCACTACGGAGCGAGATTGCAGCCACACTCACCTGGGCACAAGTGCGTCTCACTCTGAGTCCGGCACTGCCGGAGACGGGACCTTGGGATTCGCTGATCGAGTATCGCGGACTGCGGCTTCTGGGCAACCTGACTCCTCAAGAGTACAGTACAGCTTCGTCGCCTTTGGGCCTTGCACTGGTCGATATGCAGCCCTGGCAGCAGCAGGCACTGGCCCAGGACTTCGCCGAAGCGCTGGCTAAGGTTCAAAGCGACCAGGTTGCTCAGGCAGTTCTGACAATTTCTGAAGAGCCTGGCGACTGTCTGGCTGACGGCAGCGGATGGGATCGAACAACGATCAGCCTGCTCTATAACCAGTGGAAACTATGGTCAACAATCGTAACGTCACCGTTACCTCTTGTACAGTCTCCGGCTGCGCCGTCATCTACCCAATCGGTAACCACTGTGAAATAAGCACTTCTTGACAGTGAATAAGAATTTTTCACAGATCGTGCAGGACATTCCAATACGCATCTGGAAACTAGCGGAAGAGACAAAAATCAGGAGGCATTTCAAGCCAGTGAAACAGACAATTACAATAGGCATCATCGGAACCGGCGGCATCGCCAACGGTAAGCACATGCCATCGCTTTCAAAACTCGAAGGCGTGGAAATGGTCGCGTTCTGCGACGTCGAAGAAACGAAAGCGCAGACAGCCGCCGCCAAGTATGGCACCGCAGACGCTAAGGTCTACACAGACTATACAAAGCTTCTTCAGGACCCTAAGATCGACGTTATCCATGTCCTGACTCCCAATGACTCGCATGCCGAAATCGCTATTGCCGCCTTAGAAGCCGGCAAGCATGTCATGTGCGAAAAGCCGATGGCAAAAAAAGCCGAAGATGCCCGGCGTATGCTGGCAGTCGCCAAAGCCTCCGGCAAAAAGCTGACAATCGGCTACCAGACCCGTCATACCGCGGAAAGCCAGTACCTGAAAAAGCTCTGTCTTGCGGGCGAGCTAGGCGAAGTCTATTACGCCCGTGCCCTGGCGATCCGCCGCCGGGCAGTCCCGACCTGGGGCGTCTTCTTGGACGGCGAGAAACAGGGCGGCGGCCCGCTGATTGACATTGCAACCCATTCGCTCGATCTTTCCTTGTGGATGATGGACAACTACAAGCCAAAATCCGTCATGGGCTCGGTCTACCACAAGCTGTCCAGCACCGAAAATGCCGCAAATGCCTGGGGCTCTTGGGACCCGGCAAAGTTCACCGTCGAAGACTCGGCCTTCGGCTTCGTCACGATGGAAAATGGCGCTACCATCTCCGTGGAAGGGGCCTGGGCAATCAACCTGGTCGAGACTGCCGAAGCTCAGTGTATTCTCGCCGGGACAAAAGCGGGTGCCGACTTCAAAGGCGGTCTCCGCATCAACGGAGAAAAGCTCTCGTCTCTTTATCTGAATAATATTCAGCTTGGTGCCAGCGGCGTCGCGTTCTACGAAGGCAAGTCTAATGATGCTGCCCTCGAAGAAGCAAGAGCCTGGATTGATGCCATCCGCAACGACACTCCTCCGGTCGTCCTGCCCGAACAGGCCCTTGTCGTTTCCGAGATTTTGGAAGCGATCTACAAGTCAGCAGCCACCGGTCAGGCTGTCTATTTCGACAAGTAAACTCGGCTTCGCGATTACGTAGGAAATACAGCGGGCGACTGAAGTCGCGGCAACAAGTGCACAAAGTCCGCCTTCGCGGACTCATACAGATTGTCTTTATTGGACTTTTCTGTATTAACCTGCGAAGGCAGGTTTTGTGCACTTGTTGCCGCGACTTCAGTCGCCCGACTCTCTTGTCCCTCCTCTTGACACCCCTATAAGCAGCCGCTATAATACTCTTACTGCTTATGAAACAATTCCTGCGCCCAGCCCTTGTATTGGCTCTCCTGTGCCTGCTTTGTTCTCTCCCAATGCGTTCGTACGCTTTCGGATGGCCTAACAACAACGACAATATCTTCCCAGCCTTGCCTGCCGCCCAGCCTTACATCGATTTCGATGGCCGGGGGTTTCTCGTTCACGGCAAGCGGACTTTTATCGTTTCGGGAGAGCTGCAATATCCGCGAACACCGAGGGCCCAGTGGCGCGAACGGCTGCTTCGCATCAAACGCGCCGGGTATAACACGGTCCAGACCTATGCGTTCTGGAACTACCATGAGCCGCGTGAAGGGCAATTTGAGTTCACCGGCGAGAAAGACTTAAACGCCTATTTGCAGACGATCCATTCGCTCGGTATGTATGCGATTGTCCGCATGGGGCCTTATGTCAACGCGGAATGGGATACCGGTGGCTTGCCTGTGTGGCTGCGCTTTAAGCCTGGGTTGATTCCAATGACCGACAACCCGGCGTTTTACAGTGCGGTGACCCCCTACTTTAATAAGCTCGTGCCTATCTTAGTCGCGAATCAGATCAACCATGGCGGCCCGATTCTGATGGTTCAGATGGAAAATGAGCATGTGCTTGGCCCACCTCTCTATGCTCAGGGAGCCGGCGGCGGCACGGATCTGCCCAACTCCTATTACAAATGGTTTTACAGGAAAATGCGTGCTATGGGCCTGCAAGTCCCTCTCTTCTTCAGCGGCCTGAACCACAGCGACGATCCCGCCGGCGATTCTCCGTTTGATACGTCCCAGCGAACCAGCCCCTGGTACAGCACCGAGTTCTGGACAGGCTGGGTGGGATTCTACGGGGTCGATCCCAATCGAGGCAAAAAGCTGGAACGGGCGACCTGGAAAGTCATTGCATACGGCGGATCCGGCTATACCCATTACACCATGGCCGGAGGCACCGACTTCGATACCTGGAACAACAACGAGCAGGCATCTTCGTATGACTTCGGCTCACCAATCGGTCAGGCCGGTGACCTGCGTGACGATTATTATTACTGTAAACGTGCCGCTATGTTTGCCACCAGCTTTTCTGATCTTCTTTCCAATTCACTGGCGAAAGACGGCGGCGATGGTGCGACACCGACAGGCGCGAATGTCAACATTACCAATCGCAAAGGCAGCGCGGGCGAAGTCTTATTTCTGGACAACCGCACCGGCAGTCCGATCCCGACACAGATCAAAATAGGGAGTGCCGACTATCCTTCTGCCGGGCCAATTTTGTTAGCACCCGGCGAGATAGTCCCGATTATGCACGGCTACCCGTTGGCACCCGGCGTCAATCTGACACTGGCTGCCGCACGTCTGCTTGGCATCGCCCGGCATGGCACGATGACAACGCTAGTAGCTTACGGCAATCCGAATGAGCCTGTCGAGATGCATTTCACGGTGTCCCACCCAAGCTTAGTCCGTACAGATGCTGCCCTGTCAATGAATGCTGCCGGTGTCGTATTGAAGACGACCGTTCCTGCGGCGAAACCGAACGTCAGCATTTTTCAGGCGGGTGGTCAAACAGTGCGCGTACTGACCATGAGCACCGAAATGGCGGATCGGACATGGTTCCTGCAAGACGGCGCTCTGATCGCCTGTGGCCTGGATTATGTCGGCGAAGTCATCCAGGCAAGCGACGGTTCCATCCGCCTTGCGACTGAGCGCAGCGGGCTGGGAGCCGCTCCGTCACATCCCCTGCCCTCCCTGCTGTACCTTTCCGATACCAGCAGAACGCCGCTCAGCTTAGTTCCCGTGTCCGTCCCGAACTCACCGGTAGCGCGTGCCACGCCGCCGACACTTCGGCCCTGGATGGCGGATTCGTCCGTGCCGATGGCCCAGCCGAACTACAACGATGCCGAATGGAAGGCCAGTCCGGGGCCGCTGCCGATGGGCGCAGACGGCGATTACAGCGCCTATGCCTGGTACCGTACCGTTCTCACTGTTCCAACAGCCGGAACCTATCAGATCAATGTCGGTGCCGGTGGGGACTGGGTAAGCTGCTTTGTCAATGGTCAGCATGCATCGAGCTATCTGAATCCCTCCCCCCGGCGTCTTTCTGTCGATCTCCGCGCCGGCACGAACAAGCTTGCCTTTTTAACTGCTCATTATGGCCGCAACAAGCTATTCAACTATTACGGCCTGCTGGACACGATTGATGCAAAAGGGATTGTCGGCCCGGTCAAACTCACAAAGTCAGCAGGGGTTTCGCAGGATTTAAACGCATTTCGCTGGCAGGCGGACGATCAAGCTCCCACTGACAGCGCAAAGCAGGCCGCCCCTGATTTGGATACGTCGGGGGCTGCCTGGGCAGACGCCTCGACGGCCACAGACGTATTCCAGGGACGCCTCGGCTGGGCCTGGTTCCGAATTGCGCTGCCGAATGTGCCTGGCCCCCACCGGAACATCTTCTTCCACAGCATCGATGACAGCGGCAACATCTACCTCAACGGCAAGCAGATCGCCACCAATATTGGCTTGAACGCCGATGCTTCGATCTCGCTGGATAGTGCTTGGAAAGACAGTGGCCCAAACGTGCTGGCAGTCGCGGTCCAGAATACAGGAGGCCCTGGCGGGCTGACTGGCGAGGTGCGGCTAGAATCAGGGCTGGAAGATGGTCAGAAGATACACGGCTGGAAGATGAAGGGCGGTGTTACGTATCCCGCATTTACATCCGCCGCCTGGAAGCCTATCAGCGCTGCGGGTAATTCCGGTATTCCGACCTTCTGTCATACGACATTTCAAGACACGCCGCCCGGCTTGACTGGCCCGCACCCCATTTTGCGTATGACCTTCGCCAACCTGTCCCGTGGCTTCGTGTGGCTTAATGGCCGCAATTTAGGCCGTTACCCGGAAAAATCTCCAGTCGACAGCATCTACTTCCCAGAGTCGCTGCTAAAGGCTGGAAAAAACGACGTCGTTATCTTCGATGAAGACGGCAATTCTCCCGCAAACGTAAAGATCGTTGTGGAGACTGGGACAAGTCGAACAGGCAGCGTTTTAAAAGCAGTGGCTGCTAAGTGAGTGAAGGACAAGCACAACAGGAAAGCCATTACTCTATATTCGAGACACGTTCACTGGTGAAAAACTGATTCGCACTCAGTCTAGTTCCTTGAAATGAGGTATATTTTGCATTTGAGTCCGCGGGTTTTGGTTCCCACTGTGGGAGTGGCAATTGCCTCAGCAGTTATTCTCATCTCTGTTTTCGCCGCGAGAGCGATATTGAAATCTACTATGCACTGGGGTTTCCGTACTGCACTCCTTGTGCCTATAGCAAGCATCTCTATGGGGGTTATTTTTGTCGCAACTGCTGGCGTTGCACTGAGCTTTGGATATTGGCCGTTCCCCTGGGGGCCAGATGGTCCGTGAGCTTTCAGTCAAGTCAATCATCGCTATCTGTCGAAGCAAGCTTGCGGTCTTCAAATCCGGCTGGCGGGGCAAACGTCTCTGATGTCTTCTCCCGTGCCTCCGGGGCACGGGCATGGACACAAGGGAAATCTTTCTCAACGTAGTAGCGCAGGACTGTCGGTTCGTTAAGCTGGAAATAGACGCCTTCGACATCGGGTTCAGAGAGGCGGGCGCGGTCGAACTGAGACAGCGACAGGTAAACACCATGCTGGTCGGAAGCAATCATGGTTTCTGCGTCACTTGCGCGTAGGGTAATATTCCAGAACTGCATCCCCGGAAATGCGATATTTTCATGCACAGTCTGACCAGCCGTGATTGCTTGGAATTCAGACGGCGTAATTCGCAGGCGGATACTATCGTGATTCCAGCGTATTTTCAATGTGTGCCTCCCATTTCCCCTGTTGCAAGACGTGCGTCGTCAGGGTTCAGCGCCGAGGGCTTCCCGGCAGCCACGAAGGCAGAGCGCAGGGCATACCCACCCATTAGGCTGACGATGCCTGCGGCAATCGAGAGCCAGCGTTTTTGAGCCTTCGGAACCGGCAGACGGTTCAGCACTTCAGGTAGAATAATTCCCGCCCCAATCGCCCCCAATAAATAGCGCGATTTAAATTCGCCGGTTGTCAGCGGTTTGGCAAGCGGTCCAGCTTGTTTGATAAATCCGGCATGGCAGACAGTCTCTGTAAGTCGTGCCAGTGTCTCAAGCTTGCCTAACGCTTCCGTCGCTTTGCCTTCTTGTCCGGTGACTTCCAGAGCCAGTCGAACCGCACTGGACCCTGCCCCAACCGCGCTGGCGCTGAAAAGTGCTCCTATCCAGGAGTTACGGCTCCAAATCGGTGTTGCAGTCGTGCTAAGCAGAACCCCCGTATACCCGGCAAGCAATATCCCGAGTGGAATTCCTGCCGCATCGGCGACAATTCCCGCTGTCTCATCGACGATTCGGGCCGGGCCGGTCAGCGGTGCGTCTTTTCGGAGCACTCGCAGAAACTCGCGCAGCGCGGCAATCCCGCCCATCAGCGTATAGACAGTCAGTGTCCAGCTTCCCAGGTTCATTGGAGACGACGGCTTCCAGACCCGCAGCATATGGTGGAATCGCTTGCGGTCCCCGAGATCCCAGATCAGCAGCGGAGCACACGGAAGCGCGGCGGCGGCGGCGATCAGTGTCCCAGCTTTGGTAACGCTGCGATAGCGGCCTTTGCCGAGGCGGTCGGCGAGACGGGCGATGCTGAACGAGCTGGATGACAGACCGCCTAAAAAGAAGTAGATACCGACTTCTTTTGTCCAGACCGGTGACTTCAGCGGCGATATATCGTAGTACGCAGGCTCTCCGCTGTCTTTGTCACCGGTGCTGCGTTTCGGCAGCCCTTCCGTAAACGGTTTTTGCAGAAGAGTTTCTGCCGTGTCTATCTTTCGATCAGACGGAGCATCGAACGGCTTTTTGTCCGGCAGAACGTCTTTGGCGTTTTCCCAGCGGCCTCGTGTCTCGACTTCAGGCATTTTTCTCTCCCTGAGCAAAGAAAAGCCCGGCGATTGCAGTCAGCGCAAGCCCTGTCAGCAGGCTTGCCGCGTAGCGCTTGTTCTGAGTGTGCAGAGGCTGGGGCGGACGTTCCGGCAGGTTATACCGATTGGGATGGTCTTCCAGCAAAAAGAACGAATTCAGGGTCCCATAATCTTCCAACGGATCAGCCCCATACAAATAAGCCTGAGTGTTGCCCTGCTCCTGAAGCGTTTCCACGCGCTTTCGAGCACGTTCCCGCAGCTCGTCGACCGGGCCGAACTGGATAGAAGCGGTCGGGCAGGACTTGGCGCAGGCCGGAGTTTCGCCGACTTTCTGCCGGTCATAGCAGAGCGTACACTTGTGCGCGTGCCCGTCTTCCGAGCTTCGGCCTAAAACGCCGAATGGGCAGGCGGAAATGCAGTAGCCACAGCCGTTGCAGATATCGGCCTGCACGTACACGTTGCCGAACTCATTGTAAATCAATGCCCCTGTCGGACAGGACTGCACACATGGCGCATCTTCGCAGTGTTTACAGACATCGCTCATCATGAGCCAGCGGCTGCTTGTCTCGCCGATCTGCTCCTGGAACGCCACATGACGCCAGGTAGTCGCAGAAAGCATTTCCGTATTGTCGTAGCTCTTACCTGTGAAGTTGTAACCGTCCGACGGCAACTGATTCCACTGCTTGCAGGCCACTTCGCAGGCCTTGCAGCCGATGCACAGACTGGTATCCGTGAAAAATCCCATCTGGCCCTGACCATCTATCCCAGGACTTGGTACTTCTGTCCGTTGGGGCGGAAAAGCATTTTTCAGGTTTTCCATCGTATCGATTCGCAGCATCTCTAGTTGGATCATGGTATTATTTTGTTTTCGGCCCGTCTTTTCGCAGAGTTGTTTCCAAATGACCTTCCGGCTGTGCGCCTGCCGCAGTGTCCGGAACCGGCTCCCGATTAGCCCAGCGTGTTTCGGGCTGTGTCGGGGTTTTAGGCTGATCCGGCAGGCGGCCCGCATGAACACGGCAAGCAAAGACTTTCGCTTCGTGCATCGTGACGTTAGGGTCAGCGACCAGTGAAGTCAGGTCGTTGGCACTGCTGCCGACGACTTCACCTGCAAAGCCCCATTGGAACGGAATACCCACCTGATGGATCGTTCTGCCGTCAATGACCATCGGCTTGATACGCTTGGTGACCATCGCCCGCGCTTCAATCGCAGCTCGTTTGGACTCGCAGATCATCCATCCGCCGTGTTCAATTCCGTGCTCTGCGGCAAGCTCCGGGCTGATCTCGATGAACATGGACGGCATCAGCTCGTTGAGCCACGAGTTAAACCGCGACATCGGACCGCTCAGATAGTGCTCGGTCAGACGGAACGTACAGGCCACAATCGGGAAATCATTCTCCGGGTAACGAGCCAATTTGTTACCCGGCAGATCGTCGAAATAGCGCGTCGTCGGGTTATCCTGAGTGGCGTTATAAAGTAGGTTCCGTACCGGCGATTCAACCGGCTCGTAATGAGTCGGCAGCGGGGCATCTTTTGTGCCACCGGGCGCGAACAGCCAGGCAAGCCCATCCTGGTGCATAATAAACGGCTGGTCTCCACCAATGGCTTCCATTCCGACGGCATCTTTAGGGGCACGGTACGCGGGGTCTTTACCGACCTCAAAATCAGGAATGTCGTCCCCTACCCATTTTTTCTGATCGGCGTCCCACCAGATCAGCTTCTTGCGCTCAGACCACGGCTTGCCTTCCGGGTCGGCGCTGGCACGGTTGTAGAGAATATGCCGATTACTGGGCCAGGCGTATCCCCATTCCAGATTAACAGGATTATCAGGCGTTCGGACACGGTTCCGGGCACGGTTGACACCAGCCGCAGGCGTGACACCCGAATAGATCCAGGCTCCGCAGGCAGTCGTACCATCGTCTTTGCATTCCGGATAGCCGGTCAACAGCTTGAACTTACCTGTTTCCGGGTCGATTTCGGTTGTATGGTAGCCGTTAATCTCCTGAAGCACTTTCAGCGTATCCGGCTCACCTTCGATTTGGCTCAGTGTCCCATCAGGCAGGCGCGGATGCTCATCGTATTCATAGTCCCAGGTCAAATGCAGAAGCGCCTGATCTTTCGGGTCAGTCGAGCCTTCGTACAGCTTACGAAGCCTCTTACCTAAATTGTAAAGGAACCAGAGGTCGGAGCGGCAGTCATCCGGCGGATCGATCGCTTTGTCATGCCACTGAATCAGGCGCTGGGTGTTAGTCAGCGTCCCTTCTTTCTCCGGCGATGAAGCCGCAGGAATAAAGAAGACTTCCGTACCGATCTCTTCCGGCGGTGGCCCGGTCGGATCGTTTTTCCAGAAGACCGCGCTTTCTGTCTCAAACCAATCCGCAACTACCAGCCAGTCCAGCTTCCGCAGCCCTTCGCGGACCACTTTCGCATTGACTGAGCCGGCGGCAGGGTTCTGACCAAACAAGAAGTAGCCTTCGATGTCACCCTTCGCCATGCGCTGGAACGCCAGGATCATAGAGTAGTCGTCATCGAGCCGAGGCAGCCAGTTATAGCAGTAGTCGTTTTCGGCCGTCGCGGCGTTGCCGTAGTACGCTTTAAGCAGGCTGACCATAAATTCCCGGAAGTGAACCCAGAATCCGGTCGTAAGCCCCTCATATTTGACATACGAATCCAGCGTGTCATGCGATGGCTCGGACGTCGGCTGGGGCAGGTACCCCGGCAGCAAGTCATACAAGGTCGGAATATCGGTCGATCCTTGAATGCTGGCATGACCCCGCAGTGCCATGATGCCGCCTCCGGGACGGCCCATATTACCAAGAAGTGTCTGCAAAATGCTGGCCGTTCGGATGATTTGAACACCCGTCGTATGCATGGTCCAGCCGACCGCGTAGCAGATCGCGCTCGTGCGCTCCCGGCCTGAATTATCGCATAGCGTTTCGGCGACTTGGACGATCTGTTCCGCCGTGCAGCCGCAGATGTCCGCCGCCTTCTCCGGCGTATACCGCTCAAAGTGACGGCGCAGAAGCTGCATCACGCAGTTAGGGTCCTGCAGCGTCTCGTCACGCTGAATGTAACCTGCTTTGGACTCGGTAGAATCTCCCTGCGGCGTGTTATGCGTGCTGGCTCCGCCTTCGATGCCATGCCCATGCAAGCCGTTCGAATTTGCGGACATCTTTCCCTGGCCCTGTTTGTCCTTGCTCTTTTCCATACCCTCCGGCTGCTTGTAACTCCAATGACCTTCCGACGGGTCATACGCCCGCTCTTCTGCATTGTAGCCGCTGAAGAGGCCGTCCAAGGCTTCCGTATCCTGGAACCGCTCGTCAACAATCGTCGAGGCGTTGGAGTAGGCAAGCACGTATTCTTTAAACCAGCGCTCATGGGTCAAGACGTAGTTGACCAATGCACCCAGAAACGCGATGTCGGAACCAGCACGTATCTGGACATGCTGGTTCGCCATTGCCGATGTTCGCGTAAAGCGCGGATCGACATGGATCAGCTTCGCGCCTTTTTCCTTGGCCTTCATCGGCCAGCGGAAACCGACCGGATGCGCCTCGGCCATGTTCGATCCCATAATCAAGATAGCGTCGCTGTTTGCGAGATCCTGCTGATATTGCGTGGCCGCACCGCGGCCAAATGTCGCGCCCAGACCGGGCACGGAAGCAGAATGTCAAATGCGAGCTTGGTTCTCGACGGAAAGCACGCCAAGCCCCGCCGTGAACAGTTTCTTGATCAAATAGTTTTCTTCGTTATCAAGTGTCGCCCCGCCGAGTGTGCCGAGGTTTCGGACTGCGTTGATCGTCTGCCCCTGATCGTCCTTCTCGGCCCAGCCGCGCTCTCGGGCATCTTTGACCTTCTGCGCGATCCGGTCCATCGCCCATTCCAACGGCTTCTCTTCCCATTCCGTCGCATAGGGCGCACGGTACATCACATGCTTGACACGATGGGGATTACGCGCTAACTGAAAGACATTCGCGCCTTTTGGGCAGAGCGTCCCTTCATTGATAGGCGAGTGCGGGTTGCCCTCGATGTCAATGATCTGGCCGCCCTTAGTGTAGATATGCTGGCCGCATCCGACGGCGCAGTATGGGCAGACACTTTCGGTCACGGTCGCGCCGTCGATGCGTGCGTTTTTCGTGAGTGTTTGACGGCTAAACGGCTGCGCCTCGCGCTTTTTCGCATCCGGCTTGCCATCGCCGTTTTTCTGAAACAGCGGAAGTTTGAACATGATACAGACTTACCTTTTTGGATTCAAATGAGCTATAGGGAAATTGATTGCTTAGTTCGCTATTTACCCCCGTTTTCCTGCCGTCAATCCAGCGGCATTGAAAAACAAAATCACCAAAATCAGTGCAGGGAACGGGTAAAATCTTTTTATGTCTGCACAGCCATTACCCTACTACACACTTGAGCAATATGTTGAATTGGAAGAAAACGCTACTTACAAGAGCGAGTTCGTCGCCGGACGAATTTACGCTATGTCCGGCGGAACACCTAAGCATAGCCTGATTTCCGGGAACATTATCCTTGGAGTAGGTTCTCTCCTGAGAGGCAGCCCCTGCAAGGTCTACACCAGTGATCTGCGCGTTGGAATTATGCCGATAGATGTGGAGACCTATCCCGATGTCGCGATTGTGTGTGGTGAACCCCACATCAACCCATTTGATAAGAACAGCATCATCAACCCGGCAGTCATCTTTGAAGTGTTGTCACCGTCTACTGAGCGATACGACAGAGGCGAAAAGTGGGCGCGTTATCAGCGGCTTGACTCCCTTCAGCAGTATGTGCTCGTTTCGCAGGACACGCCGCGCGTCGAGCATTACGTTCGACAGGAAGATGGGTCGTGGAACTACGCGGCACTCGAAGGTCTCGAACCGGCAAGCGCTCTCCGTGTTCTGGATGTCAGGCTTGCGCTTTCTGAGATTTACGACAGGATTACGTTTCCAGAGCCGAGCGACGTAAGAGAGGCTGCTCATGCCGAATAATCCTGACACTGTCCCGCAAGCTGAACTGCCGGTTGATTTAACACTCGCCAAAGCAACAGGCGCACAGGCCATGGCAGCCGCTTCGCTCGGTGCATTGGCGCTCGGATCTTTCGCTGTCGGAGCACTTGCTGT
Organism: Janthinobacterium lividum; assembly: GCA_050954545.1. Lineage (GTDB taxonomy): Bacteria > Armatimonadota > Armatimonadia > Armatimonadales > Capsulimonadaceae > JANXMY01. Next base: position 19,797 of record JBPBQB010000004.1, read on the forward strand.
GGGTGCAGTCGCGGTCGGAGCAATGGCGATTGGCCGTCTTTCCATCAAGAGTTCACGCATCAAGACACTCGAAATAGACGAGCTGATCGTGCGGCATCTCACAGTCACAGAGCTTGTCGTGAGCCACAATAATGACCCTGCCTAATATGCTACAATACTGCTGCGGGAGGAACCCAAAATGGAAAAAACGTTAGGAGCCAAGAACAAGGCTGGCTCGGCGAAAAAAGAGAAAATCGACTACAAAGCGGAAATCGCAAAGATGTTTGCTGAGATGGATGTAATCGACGAGCATATCAGACGAACGCAGGCAGAGACAACGCAGCTTCAAGCTGAAACACGGGTCATGCTTGATAGCATGAAGGCAGATTATAGTGTGGCGTGAGATTGCCAATGCTCTGAAAGAATTGCTGCTTCTGCGTGAGAAAACCAGTAAGAACGCTGACGACATCAAAGAATTACAGAGTGGTTTGAAAGAACTGACTGCCGTAGTTCAGCACCTTATCTACGAAGTGCGCGGCAATCGCAGCGATGAAGCGCATGAGCGCGAAAAGATGGCACTTCGCCTTGAAAATGAGCTGTTGAAGTTTGAGCGTCGTCTGCCGTCACCTAATTGAAATCGAGACCAAACCCTGAGCAAGAATATCAAATATGATGCTGTCGTGATCGGCGCGGGACCAAACGGTCTGGCTGCTGCCATCAAAGTCGCACAGGCAGGCTACTCTGTTCTGGTGCTGGAAGCGGCCGACACGCCCGGCGGTGGCTGCCGGACTAAAGAATTGACTTTGCCTGGGTTCCAGCATGATGTCTGCTCGGCCATCCATCCCCTCGGTTATGGGTCTCCATTTTTCCAGACACTCGGCTTAGAAAAGTACGGGCTGGAATGGATACACCCCGAAGCCGCACTCGCCCACCCATTTGACGACGGGCCGCCCGCTCTCCTCTACCAATCCATAGAAACCACGGCCGCAACGCTCGGCCCCGATGCTGACAACTACCGCCGCTTGATGGAGCCGCTGGTTCCCGATTGGGCTGAACTGTCGCTGACACTGCGAGAGCCATTGCGTTTGGCCCGCTACCCCTTCGGTTTGGCCCGGTTCGGGCTGAAAGCCATGCTGTCGTCCCGCGTTCTCACTGAAGCCGCGTTTACCGGCGGCAGAGCACGTGGCTTTTTCTCCGGCATGGCCGCACACTCCATGCTGCCCTTGGAACAGTCCCCCAGCGCCGCGTTTGGCTTGGCACTTGGCATTGCAGGTCACGCAGTCGGCTGGCCCTTTCCGCGCGGCGGTTCTCAACGCATTATCGATGCACTGGTCGCCCATCTGAAATCACTTGGCGGCACAGTCGAGACGGGGCACCGTGTTGATACTCTTGACGCGCTGCCGCCTTCGCGGATAGTCTTCGGAGACATCACGCCGCGTCAGCTAGTCAAAATCGCCGGGGACAAACTTCCGCTCGGCTACCGCGAACAGCTCAGCCGCTACCGGTACGGTATGGGCGCGTTCAAACTCGATTGGGCGCTTGACGGCCCCATCCCCTGGAAGTCGCCGGAAGTAGCACAGGCAGGAACGGTCCATTTGGGCGCGACCCGTGCGGAGCTATCGGCTTCCGAACACGCTGCGTCTCATGGCACAGTGTCCGAAACGCCCTACGTCCTGCTAGCTCAGCAAAGCTTGTTTGATCCCACCCGCGCTCCTGACGGTAAACACACCGTCTGGGCCTATTGCCATGTCCCGAACGGCAGCACTCTCGACATGACTGAGCGTATTGAATCCCAGATCGAACGCTTCGCTCCCGGTTTTCGAGACCGCATCCTCGCCAAGCATGTTATGGCGCCGGCAGATATGGAACGCTACAGTGCCAACTACATCGGCGGCGACATCAACGGCGGCATCCAGGACTGGGCCCAGCTTTTTACCCGTCCCCTTCCCCGCTGGACACCCTGGTCCACTCCCGTTCCTGGCCTTTATCTCTGCTCCTCGTCCACCCCGCCAGGAGGCGGCGTCCACGGCATGTCCGGTTATTACGCCGCCATGGCAGCGCTTGCGTGGCTGAAGAATCAATCGCATGACTGAGACCTGAACACTATTCACGCTCTCTGCCATCGGTTTCAATGTGACTGAGGAGAAAGAATACTTCATCAACCTGCAGAATTTTGGCGATGATTTAGCCGAATACCTGATCCGGGAATTGCAAGCGCAGAGGGTGGAAGTAAACGCGGATATAGGTCAAGAAGATCACGGATGGTATTTTTCTTTCCGCTGCGCCGGTAAATACTACAATCTTATTGTTGGGCACCAGGATGGCGAAGACGAGAACTGGCTTGGATGGTTGGAAAACGATGTAGGGTTCCTGCCGTCACTTTTTGGCGGACGGAGCAGAAAAATTCAGCCCCAAGCAGCGCAACTTGTGCATCGAATGTTAATATCTTCACCCCGCATCAAAAATGTTCGCTGGCATTTTAAGAAGGACTACGAATCAGGAAACGAACTGTTTGCTGCCGAAGAGCCGACGCCAGTCTAACTCCTCACCTTCCCGTTTCGGGAGGGTCGGCGAGGAACGAGACGAGGTGGGTTATCCGCTCATTCCCCGCATAGATCGTCATGCCAGTATCACGCAGAAATCCAACCAGCGTTTGATTGTTTAGCTCTGCCAAGTCGGCGGCGAGAGATGAAGCGGCTGACACGGAGCAGACTACGGGGATTCGGGCCATGAGGGCTTTTTGGGTGATCTCGAAACTTGCCCGGCCACTGACAAGAAGGATTAACGGCTCGGGGTTAGTCCAGGGCAGCCAGCCTTGCTGGACCCCGTAGCCGATGGCTTTGTCGGTGGCATTGTGGCGTCCGATGTCCTCAAAGGCACAGAGACACTCGCCGGAAGCGGCAAATAGGCCGACGGCGTGGAGGCCGCCGGTCATCTTGAATAGCTCTTGTTGCCGACGCAGAGTGTGCGGAAGTTCGAGAAGAGTTCGCTGGGATAATGTGCCGGATGTCGGCAGAGGCAGGGGGCAGGTCTGCATCGCGACGGCGTCGAGCGCGGCTTTGCCGCAGAGGCCGCAGCTTGTGCCAGCCATCAGTGTCCGCTGCCAAAGACGGTCGGCAGCGGGCATTTTGTTGAGGCGGACGGTGACAATGTTGGGGATTTCGGATTCGGAGGCTTCCCCAGTGTCGCAGTAGCGGATCTGGCCGATGTCGGCTTCCGATTCGATGACGCCCTCTGTCAGCAGCAAGCCGCGTGTCAGCTCGAAGTCACTGCCTGGGGTCCGCATCGTCACTGTAAAGCGCTCATTCCCTAAGCGGATTTCTAACGGTTCTTCGACGACGAGCGTGTCTTCAAGCTCGATTAGATGCCCGTCACGCAGGCGCGTAACGAGCCGGGTTTTAGTGGCTGCGGTCGGAAACGACATGGTAGCTTAATGTCCAGGTAGCCGGAGTCGTCTGCCCGTCTGCTTCGGCATACGGATAGATGAAGTAGTTGAGCGGCCCATTCTTCTGCGGCGGCGACAGGGTCAAATCCCTGCCCCGTGAGACGGCGACAGCAGTGCGCTCCAGAACTAGATTTCCAAACAACGAGTCTGAAATCGCTGTCCTTCCGGAATCCGCCCAGCGGCGGGCATCGGCGGCATCTAACGGAACCCAGCCTTTTTGGGGGTCTTCGAACCAGACCCAGCAATGATACCCTGCAATCTTACCATCCGTCGGCAGTGGGCTTGGTACAGGAATGCCTGTCAGCGGGAAGCCGAATTCCAGCACGGCAGGTATGCCGAGTGACCGGGACAGCGAGATCAAATAAGAGTGCAGGTCCGAGCAGTTGCCGCTTTTGTAATCGCAGACAAAAGCCGAATCACCCTGCGCGTATTCCGGCGAGGATTTCTTGTAATCGTAGTGCATGGTCGCGACGACGTGTTTAAACAAGTCATGCTCTTTTTGCAGGGCCCCTTGATCGTTCCCAGTGACGTTTTTAGCAATGTCCGTAAAGCGTCCGCCGACGGGAACGCGCCTATCCGGGGCAGTGTCCGCTGCCAGTGAGAATGCTGGGACAGAGGGGTTGTCGAGAACACTGACTTGCCTGCGGGCGACTGTGAACTGGACAGTCACCCTCAGCGGCTCTGTCGGCGTTGTGTCACGCAGATAGACCATGCGGTTACCGTAGTGGGATTCACTCGTAATCTTGTAAGTGATCGGAGCAATGACAGTCAGGCCGGTCACAGTCTGCCAGGCACTATCTGAGGGGATCGGCAGCCAAAAATTTACTGCTTTCGTTCCAGCAGGAGAAGCGGGAACAGTAGCCGTGTAGGCGAACTGCGTTGTCAGTATGCGAGATGGATCAGCGAAAGTGGGAAGAGCTAGGCCCAATAAAGCCAGCGTGGCAAGACCAAGAAATTTGCGTCGTTTCATGAAGTCTCCTGCGATAAGAAGCGGAAGCGGATGGGAATCGAACCCACCCCCCGCGTAATGCGGGACACTGGTTTTGAAGACCAGGGGAGCCACCAGACCCCGAACGCCTCCAAAAGAGAATTCGTCAATCAAACGACATTGACGTGTCCATCCGAGGTGTGTATAACTTCGCCGATGACTGTGGCCGGGACATTGTGGACTGCCATTGCGTCGAGAAGTGCGTCTTTCTTATCCCCTGACACCGAGACGAGTAAACCGCCCGATGTCTGCGGGTCAAACAGCAGTTCGGTGACGGCTGGGTCCATGGCAGACGAGAGTGAAACATATTCGCCGAAATAGGCTTTATTTCGCTGGGTCCCACCTGGCCCTATTCCTTGCCGGGCCAATTCCAGTGCCCCCGGAAGAAACGGGATTTGATCGGCATAAACTCGCGCCGTCGCATGGGAAGCCCGAAGCATCTGGTACAAATGGCCCATCAGACTAAACCCCGTTACGTCGGTGCAGGCATTAGGCCCGACCGATGCCGCCGCATCCCGCGCCGCCCGGTTCAGCGTCCGCATGGAAGTGAGGGCAGCATCAATGGCTTCTTGAGAAGAGACTCCCTGCTTAATGCCCGTTGTGATGACTCCGACTCCAATCGGTTTGGTCAGCACCAGCGTATCTCCCACCTGAGCACCTGCATTAGTCCAGATATGGTCTGAATGGATCGTTCCCGTCACCGACAGCCCGAACTTGATCTCAGGGGCATCGACCGTATGCCCGCCCATCAAGGCGACTCCTGCTTCCTGACACTTGGCAAGTCCACCGCGCAAAATAGAGTTGAGGATGCCTAAATCTAGACTCGCCGGAAAGCAGGTGATATTGAGCGCCGTCAGCGGCAGACCCCCCATCGCATAAATATCGGAAAGGGCATTCGCCGCCGCGACTTCTCCGAACAAGTAGGGATCGTCGACCATCGGCGGAAAGAAGTCGACTGTCTGGACCAACGCCTGAGTATCACTTAATTTATAGACACCAGCATCGTCCAGCGTTCCGAATCCAACAATGACTTTCGGGTCGCGCGGGATATTTTCGAATAGCCCCTTGACGGCGGCATTCAGGCTGGCCGGTCCGAGTTTTGCCGCGCAGCCGGCACAGGAGCCCATTTCCGTCAGCCGCAGTGGTTTTACATCAGTCAAGTTCGTCACTCTTTCCATTCCAAAAGCGTAAATCGCCGTCCCGTCGTGTCATGCCGATGCTGTCCAAGTATTCCAGGAGCGGCACCGAGAACTTGCGCGTCGTTCCGAGTACTTGATTAAGATCCGATACCCGCAGACCGTCGCTTTCTTCTAGCGCACTTCGCAAAGCAGGCTCGATTGCTTCTATCGCCCCTTGATGGAATACGACCGTCCGGCTGCTCAACCGGTCAGTCGCCGGCACCAATGCACCCGACTCGACAAGATAATAATAAAGTGTCTTTCGGCGTCTATCCTTGCCAAGCACAACATCTAATTCCGGCGGCTTCATGCCGCCTGAACGAAACTGTTCTTCGATCTCGCGCACAATTTCCCGTTCTATCAACGACAGAGCCGCTTCGGGTGAGTATCCGGCAGTCCGCACGCGACCGCCTATCGTTTCCAGTGTGGCTGTTTGCAGGAGAGCCGTATACGCTGCCGGCTTCAGTGTCGGCGGCAGCCTCCGCCGCAGCTCTTCCGAGGGCATTCCGCGCCGCGTCGGGTGCTTGGCGTGGAACTGCTGGACGACACCGATAATCTGCGCTGTCAGTATGTCGAAGACGTCACCGTGCAGGACAAGTGTCGGGGAGCAATTGACGACTGAAGACAGCTCTCTCCAGATTTCCTCGCTAATTGCCAAGTCCAGAGAAAGCTGCATCGGATCACGCCCCGCCGGTCCCGCTTCAAGTAGCTTTACTAGGAACTGTTCGCTTGGAGCACCACACGCTAGCACTTGGACCTGCCGCAGTATCCCCGCGTCCACCCGCGTATGCTTGAGCGGGTAAGGATCGATAATCCGTCCGCCCCCAATCGTCTCCACCGGCGAAATCGCCCGCACGATAAACGGCTCACCCGCACCAATCGACGTGTCTTCGCTGAGACGCATCTGGACAAATGCCTGCTCCCCAGGAACAATTTCTGGCTGTACTAGTGGGTAGACCCGTGCCTGCACCTCACCAGTCCCATGATGCAGGACAACCACCTGCCCACGCTTCAGCGGTTTGTCGGCAGAGGCAAGCAGCGACAGATCGGCGTCGATGATCCGGGTCGGACGCAGCACTCCCACCGTCGCCAGCGTGTCGCCATGTCTAAGATCATCTTTCTTGATGCCTCGCAGATTGACCGCCGTGCGCCAGCCAGGATGTGCCGCGTTAACTGCCTGCCCATGCACTTGCAGGCCCCGCACTTCCGTCCGCAGACCACGTGGGAGTATCTCGACCATTTGCCCTACCTGAATCGAGCCATGCCGCAAAGTCCCCGTGACAATCGTTCCCTGCCCGGTGATCGTGAACGCTCGGTCAATAGGCAGCGCAAAATGTGCCTGTTCGTTGGGTGCTTCCGCCTGTGCCAGCAAATTACCCAATGCCTCTTGGAGTGTATCTACTCCCTCGCCAGTCAGCGCCGAAACAAATATCAGCGGCGCATCACGCAAAAACGTACCGCTTAGGAATTCGTCAAGCTCTGCTACTGTTAGCATCCTCTCGTCTTCATCTGGAACCAGATCAGACTTAGTCACAGCGACAATGCCGCGCTTGATCCCCAGCAGACCCATCAGCGCAATATGCTCGACAGTCTGCGGCTTGATACGCTCGTTTGCGGCCACGACCAGCAGTGCGGCATCAATTCCAGTCGCCCCCGCGATCATTGTCTTGACGAATTTTTCATGCCCCGGCACATCGATAAAATCTACTTCGCCGCCCGGCAGTGCAAGATGGGCGAAGCCAAGCACGATTGTCATGCCCCGTTCCTGCTCTTCTTTGAGCCGGTCAGTTTCCGTGCCTGTCAGCGCCCGCACAAGTGCCGTTTTGCCGTGGTCGATATGCCCTGCCACTCCGATTGTGATGTGCTTCATAACTCTAATGTCCGGGGGTGTAGAACCCCCCGGCAGGGATATGTCCTTCGGACAAAGATTAAGGTGGTGTGACAGAGGCCTCTTCATCCTCCTTGTCCGAAGGACACTTCTTTGCCGGGGGGTTCTACACCCCCGGACCAATCGCCTTATTCATTGCCTGCACGATCAGCGAAAACTCATCATCACGCACAGTCCGCACATCCAGCATCAAACAACCATTCGCCAGCATTCCCATCACCGGCGGATCACTGCGGCGCAGTGCCTCAGCCATCTTGTCGGCACTCATCAGCGACGACTTGACCTGAACAACATTTGTCGGCAGCGGAACCATCGGCAACGCCCCGCCGCCTGTGTAGCCGACAGCATCCGTCAGTGTGGCCTCGATCCCCGGCAGCTTTGCCAACGCGTTCCGCAGACGCCGTGCCCGCTTGGTCAGCTCTTCTTTCGTCTGGGACAGCATGTGCAGCACAGGAACCGTTTCCGTCAGCTTATCCTCGTCCAGATAAAGCCGAAGCGTCGCTTCTAGTGCCGCCAGCGTCATCTTATCCGCCCGCAATGCCCGAAACAGCGGGTGCGACGCCATTCGCTTGATTGGCTCTGACTTACCTAAAATCAAGCCGCATTGCGGCCCGCCCAGCAGCTTATCTCCGCTCACAGTCGCAATGTCGATGCCTGCTTTGATCGTCTCCTGAACGGTCGGCTCATAGGGCAGCCCAAAGCGCGTGACATCAATCAATGCCCCACTGCCGAGATCATTCATCACCAGAAGCCCATGCTCCCGGCCCAGTCTTACCAATTCCGACAAAGACGCTTCGGCAGTAAACCCGATAATCCGATAATTGCTGGCATGGACTTTCAGCAGCACTTTCGTTTCTGATCTGATCGCATTCGCATAATCACTCAGACGAGTCTTATTCGTCGTTCCGACTTCTACCAGCTTCCCGCCACTCTGAGTGATGACATCAGGAATGCGAAACCCGCCGCCGATCTCCACTAATTCGCCGCGTGAGATGACTACCTCGCCACCAGACGCAACTGCTGTCAGCGCCAGCAGCACCGCCGCCGCATTATTGTTGACAACAATCGCTGCCTCCGCTCCGGTCAGCTTCTGCAAAAGCTCTTCAATCTGACCGCCTCGTCCACCCCGTTTTCCAGACGCTAAATCCAGTTCCAGATTGGAGTAGTTCCCCGCGACTGCCAGCACCGCTTGAACTGCTGCCCCCGCCATCGGTGCCCGGCCCATGTTGGTATGAATGACAATGCCCGTCGCATTGATAACACGCTGGAGCCGCCGCAGGTCTTTGGCTTGCAGACGTGCTGCAATCGCCTCAAATATGTTTGCGTCCTCAAATGGCGGCTTCGCGTCACCTGCCAAAACCCGCTGCCGGAGAGCATCTAACTCAGCCCGCATTTCGTCCACCAATACTTGACGCGACATAGTGGAAAGCAAGACTTGCGCGTGTTCGCTCTCTAGCAGGGCATGGACTTTGGGCAGATGGCGGAGGTGAGCTTGGTTGTTGTCGGTAGTGAGCATGGAGGGCAACTTGCGAGGGAGTAAACTCCACTCGCTGCAACAAGGTCGTCCTTCGGACGAAAGAGCAGTCAACGAAGGCGGTTCTTTCGTCCAAAGGACGACTTCAACTAGCGAGAAGAGTTTACTCCCTCGTAACGAAGATCAACTTGATTCAACATCCAATAACGCTGCTATATCCGCGCAACTAATACTTCCGGTTCGAAAATGTTTCGACGTTCGTAATTTTGTCTTAATTTCGGCATCTATCTTCATCCGGTTTTCCCTCGCGCAATTTCAGTTCGGCGAGTAACAACGGAGATAAGCCGGTGGTATCGTCACGCAGCATCTGTTTTAATTGCTCGGATGTTTTACGCCGAATGTCGCGAAAAAGCCACTGTTCGGAAAAGTAACCGGGGACGCGTCCAAAGAAAAGACCTACAGCGAAACCAATCAACGCACTTGCAACGCCGCCAGCAATTCCATAATGCCGAAGACCGTAGCAATACCCAAACATTGATGCTCCAGCGCCACAAACGATTTCAGTCAAGTGAAACAAAGTGAATTTCAATTCGGGGCCCCTCGCTGTTTTGTCTAACTTACCCCCCAATATGTGACATCTCGACTTTGGGGCGGCGGGCTGTCTCTTCGGTACGGATTTCGGAATAGCGATCTATTCGGGCTGACCAGACGCCACGCAGGGCTGACGAGACCTCGGCGTCACTGGCACCGCCGCGCAGCAGTTCCCGGAGATCGAAGCCATCAGTAGCGAAAAGGCAGGTGTAGAGCTTCCCCTCTGCCGACAGACGGGCGCGGGTGCAACCGCCGCAGAAGGGCTGGGTGACGGACGTAATCACGCCGATCTCGCCGCCGCCGTCAGCGTAGCGGAAGCGTCTCGCGACTTCGCCGGGGTAGTTTGGCGTTGCCGGAACCAACGGCATTTCAGCGCCGATGCGGCGAATGATCTCAGCGGCGGGAACGACATCGTTGAGCTGCCAGCCGTTTGTCGCACCGACATCCATGAACTCAATAAAGCGCAGGATACAGCCTGTATTATGGAAGTGACGGGCCATCGGCAGGATGCTGTCTTCGTTGACACCGCGCTTGACCACCATGTTGATCTTGATCGGACCAAGCCCGACTTCATGCGCGGCGGCGATGCCGTCAAGAACACGTCCGACCGGGAACGAGACATCGTTCATGGACTGGAAGACCGAGTCGTCAAGTGAGTCCAAACTGACCGTGACACGGTCTAGTCCAGCCTCTTTCAGAAGTCGTGCTTTTCGGACTAAGAGTGAGCCGTTGGTTGTCAGTGTCAAATCTCGGAGACCAGGAAGCGCAGCAATCTGACCAATCAGAGTTTCAATCTCGCGCCGGATCAGCGGCTCCCCGCCGGTCAGACGGATCTTTTCGACACCGAGTCCGATGGAAATCCGGGCAAGGCGCGTGATCTCTTCAAAGCTCAAAAGCTGATCGGAGGGCAGGAACGCGAAGTCGCGGCCAAAGATCTCTTTTGGCATACAATACGTGCAGCGGAAGTTGCAGCGGTCTGTCACTGAGATGCGGAGGTCACGCAGGGGACGGCGGAATTTGTCCAGGACTGGAAGCGAGATTGGGGCAAACATGCCCTTATTCTACCCACATTTCGAGCGAACAATTGCAGCAGAAAAGGACAGCTTGACGGATTGACGAGCAGCAGGCAAGTATGCTATAATCTTTGTCCCATGAGAGGGTTTTTACCCTGACACGGCATCTCCTGCCGCTTGCTTTGTCTTGTAATTCGCGTATTTGATTTAGAAGAAGGAACCGCTCCCGCATGAAACCGACTGGCCTGCCCCCTAAGCAGGGGCTGTATGACCCCGATTTCGAGCATGATGCCTGCGGCGCAGGTTTTGTTGTCAATATCAAGGGCAAAAAGTCCCATGAGATTGTCACTCAGGCATTGACTATTCTCCGCAACCTCGCGCATCGCGGCGCGTGCGGCAGCGATGCGAACTCCGGCGACGGTGCCGGCATTTTGATCCAGGTTCCAGACACGTTCTTCCGCCGCGAAAGCGCCAATTTAGGCTTCACGCTGCCCGGTGTCGGTCAGTATGGAGTCGGCACTGTGTTTCTGCCTCAGGACAGCGCACAGCAGAAGATCAGCGAAGATCAGCTCGAAGCGATCACTGCCGAAGAAGGCCAGGTGTTTTTAGGCTGGCGCGATGTGCCGACCGACAACACGACACTCGGCGAGACGGCGATTGGCGCTCAGCCGACTATTCGGCAGTTCTTTATCGGGCGCGGCGAGAGCATCACGGACAGCCAGCATTTCGAGCGGAAGCTCTGCGTCATCCGCAAGCGCACGGCTCACACCCTGCGCGATGCCGGCATCGGCGGCAGCGAAAAGTTTTATATCCCCAGCCTTTCGGCCCGCACTCTTGTCTACAAGGGAATGCTGATGCCGGAGCAGGTGGATGAGTTCTATCCTGACTTGCTGGACCCGGATATGGACAGTGCTCTTGCACTGGTGCATTCTCGATTTAGTACGAACACGTTTCCAAGCTGGGAGCGTGCTCATCCCTACCGCATGATCGCCCACAACGGCGAGATCAACACACTGCGCGGCAATGTCAACTGGATGCGTGCCCGGCAGAAACAGTTTGCGTCGGACCTATTCGGCGACGATCTGCCGAAGATGCTGCCGATCATCAACGATCAGCAGAGCGACTCGGCGATGTTCGACAACTGCCTTGAGTTCCTGACTCTCAGTGGCCGCTCCATGCCCCACGCGGTCATGATGATGATCCCCGAACCCTGGTCTAACCACGAAAGCATGAGCGCTGAAAAGAAAGCGTTCTATCAGTACCATAGCTGCCTCATGGAACCATGGGATGGCCCTGCTTCTATCGCGTTCACCGATGGCACCCAAATCGGGGCTGTGCTGGACCGGAACGGCCTGCGCCCGTCTCGCTACTATATCACCAAAGACGATCTGGTCATCATGGCCTCTGAAGTCGGTGTTCTGGACATCGCGCCGGAGCGTATTCTTTCCAAAGGCCGTCTCCAGCCGGGCCGGATGTTCTTGGTCGACACAGAACAGGGCCGGATCATTGCCGACGAAGAGATCAAAGAAAGCATCGCTCGGGAGAACCCATACCGGCAGTGGCTAGATGATAATCTCATCAAGATTTCCGATCTGCCTACTCCTACTGATGTGCCGACAACAACCCATGAAACGGTGGTTCAGCGTCAGCTTGCTTTCGGCTACACGTTTGAAGACCTTCGTATCCTGATGGCACCTATGGCCCGTCTCGGCATTGAGGCTATCGGCTCCATGGGCACAGACACGCCGATGGCTGTGCTGTCCGATAAGCCGCAGTCGCTGTTCAACTACTTCCAGCAGCTCTTCGCCCAAGTCACGAATCCGCCGATTGACTGTATCCGCGAAGAGATCGTGACTTCGAGCGCGATGACAATCGGCACCGAGCGAAATATGCTCAAGCCTGGCCCGGCGAACTGCAATCTTATCTCGCTGGAGTCCCCGATCCTCACCAATGAAGATCTGGCAAAGCTGCGGCAGATCGACCGGCCTGGCTTCCACACAGTCACGCTGCCGATTGTCTTCCGCGCTGCCGACGGTCCCGAAGGCCTGGTCGCCGCGATGGACGCACTGTTCGCCGGAGCCGATCAGGCCATCGCCGAGGGCAAGAATATCCTTGTTCTGTCCGACCGCAGCATCGATGCCGATATGGCTCCTATCCCGGCGCTGCTTGCCACTTCCGGCCTGCATCACCATCTGATTCGGCAGGGCACACGCACTCGCATAGGATTGGTGCTGGAATCCGGTGAGCCGCGTGAAGTGCATCACTTCTCGCTTCTGGTCGGCTACGGAGTCGCCGCAATCAACCCGTATCTGGCACTGGAAACCATTGATGACGCGATCCGTGAGCACCTCCTGCGCGACATCACGCCTGAGAACGCTAAGAAAAACTACGGAAAAGCTGTCGTCAAAGGCATCGTCAAAGTCATGTCCAAGATGGGCATCTCGACTATCGAAAGCTACTGCGGCGCACAGCAGTTTGAGGCAGTCGGCCTGCATCAATCTGTTGTTGACCGTTACTTCACCCGGACAGCCTCACGTATCGGCGGCGTCGGTATGGATGTTATTGCCAGGGAAGCAACCATTCGGCACGCCCAAGCATTCCCGGAGCGCGGTACCCATTCGCGTACCCTCGATGTCGGCGGCCAGTACCAGTGGCGCTCTGATGGGGAATACCATCTGTTCAGCCCGCAGACAATCCATAAGCTGCAGCAGGCAGTCCGTAACAACGACGCCAAAGCGTTTACCGAATACTCGACACTTGTTAATGAGCAGCTCGAAAAGAAGGCGACCCTGCGCGGCCTGCTCGGCCTGAAGCTCGCGCCGGAGCCGATTCCGCTGGAAGAAGTCGAGCCCTGGACTGAGATCGTCAAGCGGTTCAAAACGGGAGCCATGTCCTACGGCTCCATCAGCAGCGAAGCGCACGAAAGCCTTGCGATTGCGATGAACCGCATCGGCGGCAAGTCCAACACCGGCGAAGGCGGCGAAGACCCGGCGCGGTTCATCCCTGATGCCAATGGCGACTCCCGTAACAGTGCCATCAAGCAAGTCGCTTCGGGACGGTTCGGCGTGACTTCGCACTATCTGGTCAATGCCAAAGAGCTTCAGATCAAGATGGCTCAGGGCGCGAAGCCTGGCGAAGGTGGTCAGTTGCCAGGCTCGAAGGTCTATCCCTGGATTGCCAAAGTCCGGTTCTCGACTCCTGGCGTCGGCCTGATTTCCCCGCCGCCGCACCATGACATCTACTCGATTGAAGACCTGGCTGAGCTGATTCACGACCTGAAAAATGCCAACACCAAAGCCCGAATCAGCGTCAAGTTAGTCGCCGAAGTCGGGGTCGGTACTATCGCGGCGGGTGTCGCCAAAGCAAAAGCCGACTTGGTATTGATCAGTGGCTATGATGGCGGCACAGGCGCGTCGCCCCAGACTTCCATCAAGCATGCCGGCTTGCCCTGGGAACTTGGACTAGCCGAAGCGCATCAGACATTGGTACTCAATAATCTGCGCTCTCGGATTGTGGTCGAAACCGACGGTCAACTCAAAACTGGTCGGGACGTCGTCATCGCTGCCCTGCTCGGCGCGGAAGAGTTTGGCTTCGCGACTGCGCCTTTGGTATCGCTCGGCTGCATCATGATGCGTGTCTGCCACTTGAACACCTGCCCGGTCGGGGTCGCGACTCAGGACCCGGAGCTTCGTAAGAACTTTACCGGCGACCCGGCTCACGCGGTCAACTTCATGCGCTTTGTCGCCGAGGAAGTCCGCGAGATCATGGCTCAGCTAGGTTTCCGCAAGCTGACTGAGATGGTCGGTCATACTGACAAGCTGGAAGCGGACCGGGCCATCGATCACTGGAAAACGCGCGGCCTGGACTTCTCGAATCTGTTTTATCAGCCTGATCTCGGCCCGGAAGTAGGCCGCTTCAAGCAGATGGAACAGGACCACGGACTGACCACGGCGCTGGATAACACGACGCTGCTTGAGATTTGCCGCCCTGCGATTGAGCGTGGTGAGCCGGTCCGGGCGACCATCCCGATCCACAACGTCAACCGGGTCACGGGAACGATTGTCGGCAGTGAAGTCACTCGCCGCTACGGCGCTGCCGGGCTGCCGGAAGACACGATCAAGCTGACCTTCGAGGGCTCCGCAGGCCAGTCGTTCGGGGCGTTTATCCCATCAGGGATGACACTGCTGCTGAACGGTGATGCCAACGACTATCTTGGCAAAGGGCTTTCCGGCGGCAAGATCGTTATCACGCCACCTGCTGGCTCAGGCTTCATCCCGAGCGAGAATATCATCATCGGCAATACAGCCCTCTACGGCGCGACTGCCGGGGAAGTCTATATCCGTGGCGGAGCCGGGGAGCGGTTCGCCGTTCGTAACTCCGGGGCCAATGCCGTCGTGGAAGCCGTCGGCGACCACGGCTGCGAATATATGACCGGTGGACGGGTCGTCGTTCTCGGTCCGACAGGACGCAACTTCGCAGCCGGCATGTCCGGCGGCATCGCGTATGTGCTTGATGAAGCCAATGACTTTGCCACTCGCTGCAACAAGCAGATGGTCGGTCTTGAAAAGCTTTCGGACATCGCTGAGATCGAAGAAGTCCGACAGATGCTTCGCCGGTACGTCGAATACACCGGCAGTGACCATGCCGCACGTTTGCTGAACGGCTGGGAAGAAGCTGTGCCGAAGTTCGTCAAAGTCATTCCGCACGACTACCAGCGGATGCAGGATGCCATCGCCCGCGTCGAAGCCTCCGGCCTCAGCGGCGAGGAAGCCTTGCTTGCGGCATTCGAGGCGAATGCCAAAGATACCGCCCGAGCCAGCGGCGGATAATGAACAAATAAGCGAGGGAGTAAACTCCACTCGCTATATTGAAATCGTCCTTCGGACGAAAGGAACCGTGCAACCGGCAATCTTTCGTCCGCAGGACGACCCTAGCACAGCGAGTGGAGTTTACTCCCTCGCTCCTTCTCCGATATTCGCCTTCACTTAGGACACGAGATCACATATGGGAAAACCGACCGGCTTTATCGAATATCTGCGCGAGCTGCCGCTGGACCGCACGGCGACTGAGCGTATCAAAGACTGGAAAGAGTTCCATCTGCACCTTGATGAGAAGAAACTTCGGGAACAGGGCGCACGGTGCATGGACTGCGGCATTCCCTTCTGCCACACTGGAACTATCCTTAACGGCATGGCATCTGGCTGCCCGGTCAACAATCTGATTCCTGAATGGAACGATTTGGTCTATCGCGGCCTCTGGCGCGAAGCGCTGGATCGCCTGCATAAAACCAACAACTTCCCTGAGTTCACTGGCCGGGTCTGCCCGGCTCCCTGCGAAGGGGCCTGTGTGCTTGGCATCAGTTCGCCGCCGGTGACGATCAAAAACATCGAATGCGCGATTATTGACAAAGGCTTCGACGAAGGCTGGGTCGTAGCCGAGCCGCCCGAGAAGCGGACCGGCAAGCGTGTCGCCGTTATTGGCTCCGGCCCTGCCGGCCTTTGCGCCGCGGCTCAGCTCAACAAAGCCGGCCACCTGGTGACTGTCTTCGAGCGCGGCGACCGCATCGGCGGACTGCTCACTTACGGCATTCCCAGCATGAAGCTTGGCAAAGAATTGGTAGACCGGCGCGTGAAGCTGATGGAGCAGGAAGGCATCGCGTTTCTGACCAACACTGAAGTCGGCAAAGATTACTCGGCTGATCTGCTGCTCAAAGAGTTCGACGCCGTGGTCATCGCGACAGGCGCGACCAAGCCGCGCGGCCTATCACAGATTGAAGGCAGTGAATTATCTGGTATCCACTACGCAATGGATTTCCTGACCGCGAACACTCAGAACGTACTGGACGGTCAGCCAAATAGCAGCTTCGTGACCGCTCAGGGCAAAGACGTTGTCGTGATTGGCGGCGGGGATACCGGCACAGACTGTGTCGGGACTTCCATGCGGCACGGCTGCCGCAGCCTGGTCCAGCTCGAAATTCTGCCCAAGCCCCCGATGACCAGGGCAATCGACAATCCCTGGCCGCAATGGCCGAAAGTCTACCGGTTAGACTACGGTCAGGAAGAAGCGCTGGCCGTCTTCGGCAATGACCCGCGTGTCTACTGCACAACGGCCAAAAAGTTTGTCGGCGATGACAACGGTCATGTCAAAGAAGTCCACACAGTCCAGATCGATTGGCAGCACGACGAAAAAGGCCGCTTTGTTCCCGTCGAAGTGCCCGGCACAGAACGTGTCTCGTCAGCCCAGCTTGTCCTGCTTGCCATGGGCTTTCTCGGGCCGGAAGATACGCTTCTGAGCCAGCTAGGCGTTGCCCGCGATCCGCGCTCCAATGTCCAGGCCGAATACGGAAATTACGCCACTACCATCCCCGGCGTATTTGCTGCCGGTGACGCCCGGCGGGGCCAAAGCCTCGTCGTCTGGGCCTTTAATGAAGGCCGAGGCGCAGCCCGCGAATGCGACCGCTATCTAATGGGTGAAACCACCCTCCCCTGACGAGCCCGATATATTGCCAATTGCTAAACGGAGGCAAAGAAGCCCCCCCGCCCCAATTCTGGGAAGCCATATGGAGAAGAACAATGCGGACATTTTATCCGGTTCTTCTCCGGCTCCCCAGAATTGGGGCGGGGGGGCCTCTTACTTTTTTTGGAACCCCATTTATGACCAACACCAATCAAGAACTTATCGACTACATCAAACTAAAACTCATGGTCTCCGGCGGCGTGATGGGTCAGGATGATTTTGTCAATCGCCTCACCATCCCACACGAAGTCGTCGCACACCTGAAAGAGCGTATTCGGCTGTCGTTTGGTGAGCTGAGCCCGATTGACCAGCGGGCGCAGGCATTTTTAGATAACTACCTAGCGGAGCTTTCTCTGGAATCACCGATCAAGCTGCCGGGATTAGGCGAGAGCTTTATTTTAGACAGGCCTGGAATGGCCCGTGAGCTGTCGCTGCCGGAGAACGGCGACTTGTTTGAGTCGGACATTGTCAGCTCCTATCGGCTTGGCCACGGGCAGGGTGTTCTGCATAATCCGAAAAGTGACCGGCGGACCACTCAGGGCGTCTTCCATGTCGCCGAAGGCGGCGCTCCCGTGCCACAGGACAAAGTCGCCGTCCCAAAGATCGCTTACGCGGGGCTGCTCCGTGCCGCGCTCAATCCCCCGAAGGCCTTGATGAAGCTGCCTTTTACTGCCCCTAGCGACCAGCCCATTGAAACGTTCGTGAGCTTCATGACCCGCGCCTGCGTCGTGCCGGAAGTGGCGGGTGTCACGCCGCGTAAGACTATGGAGCTGCGCTTTCTCGTCCCCGGCAACTTAGTCAGCAATCTGGACTTTCTGGAACGTATCTTCGGAAACGCAGGCGATCCTCATCTGCCAGAGAATAATGCCGGGCTGGACATCGAGCACTGGACCGGTCACACTGGGTATGTCATACTGGCCCCGCATTTGACAACGCTCACGAAAAAATCGTTGGGGCTGCCGCACTTTGACGATGCCAGCGAGCGTCAGAAACGCGACCGCATGTGCTGGGCCTCGCCAGATGAGCGCTACAACAACGGCGATGCATTCAAAGTCACGGCGCGAGACACGCAGGGCGTCATGGTCACAGTGATCGCAGACAATTACTACGGCTACTGCAAAAAAGAAGTCAAAACACAGATCAACTTCGCGGCCAATCTCATGGGCATGGTTGAGGAAGAACATGCCGGCGGGGCGCTGGTTCATCCACAGTATGATCTCGGCAAAGTCTTCAGCGTTGCGACGCATCTGCGTAAGACCGAGCACACGTTTGAGAAAGTCAAGCGCTTGTTCGGTGAGCGTCTGGAAGTCCAGAGCGAAGGCTACGCCATTGATAAACAGTATCCATCACTGTACTTTGTCCCAGAAAACGTTGAGATCAATCTTAACACGCAGACTGTCCGCTGGCAAAATCTGAGCGGACGTCATACGTTGCCGCTTAATCCTGAAATCACGTATATCGTGCCGGCAGGCTTCAAAGTCCGGCTGGAAAAGGAAGCCGAATCGGGACAGTGGCGGCTCATCGGCACGACCGCCGAAGGCACACTTTGCCACAAGCCCAGCACTGTTTCCGGGGGTGGAAAGTCGGAGATCTCGAAATCGATCTCGGATGCGATCATGCATGCGCCATTCTTTATCGCAGATTTCCACAAAGACATGGACGCAGTCGAAGCACTGCTCACGCACGATTATTCCGACCGTTTCCGGGACCGGGCCGCTAAAAACAGCCGCCCGATTTTAAGTGCGGAACGTTCACTTGGCTCCGTCATCAAGCTGCTGACACCATCCAGCACTCTCTACAATGACGCCTACAACGCTTGGCTTGAATCGATCCCCCACCCGATCCGTGAGCTGGCTTATCTGGTCAAACGGTATTACCAGCCGGAGATGGGCGACAACTGGCGTGAACAGTTTGGGGTCGATGTCGTTAATGGTCGTCCCGGCAACGAGCTTCGCTTCAAAGGCGAAAAGCTGGTAGCGCATTACGCCCGTGTCGGGTTCACGGAAGACGGCAACTGGCGGATATTCTCACTTCGCAACGATTTTGTTCCTGCCGAGAAGCTTCAGGAAGAAGACGACATCACAGCGTCTGTTGTCGTCCCAGCGGATCGCGTGCATCATCTTAACCCTAAGTATGCCGGGCCCAGCAGCTTCAAGATTGTCGAAAATGCCGAGCAGCGTCTTTTCCAGCGGCCTGACGATGCGATCCATCGCGGCTACGATAAGCTGACGGAAGCCCATTTTGCGCTTGACGATAACTTCTTCTCGAACTACGCCCCGCTGACCCAGGCCGATGCACAAACTTTCCTCGCGTCCGCCATCACGCTCAGTGAGTGGACGGAGCCGATGCAGGATGTCATTCGCCGCGCTGCCGAGACGCCTGGATATTTTGTCTCATCCGCTCACCCACGCATTGTCGACGGCAAGCCGACCAAGAACCCGCGCTACCTGCAAGTCCGGGCCGATCTCCTGGACAAAAAGCCGAATTATCTGTCTGAGATGGGAATACGTCTTTACCGTCAGGTGCCGCTGGGACAGCCCGTTCCGACACCTGTCAACGCTGTCCTGCCGGGCCGTCGCCTGAACCCGCCGGAGCCGGGTATCCGTTCCCTGGCAGTTTGCAATCCGATCCACTATCAGGAGACGCCTGAGCTGTTTATGGAACTCATCAGCAGCCTGACTGGGAAGTCGCCATCTACGACCGGTACCGGCTCCGAGGGCGCTCTCACCAAAGGGCCGTTTAACGCCCTGCTGCCGATTATCGATCTGAACAACGCGCTAGTCTCTCATATCTTGTCCGGCACGGAAGCATTCTCGACAGCCGCTGGCTATGTTGGCCCGAGCTTTCGTGTAGAGCACGATGTCAGCCTGCTGATCCCCGAGATTTGGTCCCGCATGGAAGTCGCTGAGCGCAGCCCGCAGTATTTGATTGAAAACAAATATCTGGAAAAGCTGAATGACTTTGAGTTCGAGGGCAAAACTGTCTACGCCAGCCGTCTTGGCTACCGGATCACTGCTGATTTCGTCCGAACCTACTTTGGCATCGTCTTCGACAATCCCAACGATGTCTTTACGCCGGAGATGCTTCACCCTGAGCTTCAGGACATGGCCTCGTTTGTCGATGGCATCGATAACATCGTCTCGACTCAGAAAAAGATCGCGGAAAACTACTTCGAGGACGGCAGTATTGCCCTCGCCTGTCCTCCCCTCAAAGCGCTGCTCCACATCATGCAAGACGGCGCTTACGAAGGCAAAGAGATTGCTGACCCCGAAATCCGTGGTCTTTTTACCCGTGATGCGCTCTGGAACAGTGATTGGTATTCATTACGGCTTCAAACCCAGCAGCAGCTTGAAATCCGCCTGTGGAAGCGCCATATCCGCACTCTGCGGGAATTTCTCAGCGCCCCAAACCCCTTCTCCCCGGCTCTGCGACGAGATGTCACCGACCGTCTCCAAAAAGCACAGGCTCATCTGGAAAAGATCGAACTCCCAGGTTACACTGAGACCCTGCGCGGCTTTATCGGAGCAGACCCAACGGTGCTGATGGAGAAGTAAGCTCGCAGATTGACACAGGAGCGTGTTAAGGGTATACTAATTTTACCAAAATGGATCTGGACGAGCGTAAACAAAAAATTCTTGGGGCAGTTGTTCGTGACTATGTGGAGACCGTCAAACCACTTGGCAGTGAAGAACTGGCCCAGCGTCATCAATGGGGCATTAAGAGTGCGACGATCCGCAATGAACTGGCGGAATTGTCTGACTTAGGCTTTCTGCGTCAGCCTCATACGAGCGCAGGGCGAATTCCATCTGATTTAGGTTACCGATTTTATGTCGATCACCTCATGGCTTTGCCGTCGCATGATGATGCCGTGACCCCGATTTTAGATGAAGAAGACCAGGCACTGGAAATGGAGCGGCTGCTACGGCGCACCTGCGCTTTGCTGACGCGCACTACTTCCTACACGTCTGTCGCTACCCCGCCCCGTCCTGCCGACACTCATATCAATCAAATCTTCGTGACTCCCGCCGGTGAAGACCGCCTTTTGCTTGTCATGATTTTGAGTACGGGGAAAGTCGAAAATCGGCTGCTCTGTCCGGCTCCGCCGGAAGCTGTCGCTGCCTCTGTGGCTGAGATGACTGCGGTGACCAATGCTCTAAATACGGCGCTGATGGGGCAGGCTCTTGACACCTTGCCGGCGCTGTCGTTTGCTGCTCCTGATGAGTTTTCGCATTCTCTGCGTGTACTTTACAGCACCCTGATCTCCGCCGCGCAGCAAATGGCACAGGCCGCCGCCGATGACGACCGCATTTACCTGGAAGGGGCAAGCGAGATACTGCGTCAGCCGGAGTTCCGGGATGTCGCCAAAATCGAGTGTGTTCTGGAGACTTTGCAGCGCGGAACGCTGCTGTTCCAGACGCTGTCCCGAGCCCTGCTGGGGGCCGATGTCACCGTAGTTATCGGAGCCGAGAACCATGTGCCTGCCATGACCGAATGCAGCGTCGTGACCGCTTCCTACTACGTCGGCACCCGCAAGCGTGGTACGCTCGGCGTCGTTGGTCCAACCCGGATGGATTATGACAAAGCGGTTCCTGCGGTCGGTTTTTTCTCCCGTACCCTCAGCCGAACTTTGACCCGGCTGGCAGGTCTTTCCTAACCGGCGCTGAAGCCGAGAGGGTTCCCCCATTGCTGCGATCTACTCTCTTGATCCTGCTGTATCTTGCTGTCAGTGTGCTTCCGGCTGGCGCTGACCCGGTGCTTGACTTGATGCCGCTCAAGAAGGCGTTTGCCCCACTGGACAGCAGCCTCCCGTTCCAATCGCACACGACACTTTCTGCGACAGGCAGCCGAAACGGACTTTCGTTTACTCTCCGCGAAGACCTTCAGATCATCGCTCGGCGTCCTAGTCGGTATCATGTGAAGCTCATTCAATATAATGCTGCAGGTACGACGGCAAAGCAGCTTGCCGTCGTCTGGAACGGTATCAATGTCTGGACCTATCAGCCAAGCACTCATCGGTATTCGATAACGAGTTTGCAGGGCTTTGAAGATGCTGACAGCGATATTCCTACTCTTGGATTGATCGTTGGAGGCTTTTATTTAGGCGATGGCCGCCCGATGATCCAGGGTTTTCACAACCTCACGGCAGATAACAGTGCCGATGTTCTGGCTGCACTGAGTAAAATGGACATTACGCTTTCTCGTCAAGCCCAGTCAGTGAAGGGACATGATGATTATGTGTACAGCATGACCCTGGTTAAGCAAAATTTAGCTTATCAATTTTATGTCGACACTCAGACTAATAAGCTCACTCGCATTGATCTGACAATCGCTCAAGATGGACTGCAAATCACGTTCCGGGAGGACATCGCCCGCATTGGGTCGCTGAGCATACTCCCAAAATCCGCCTTTGTTTTCCTTCCCCCGCTAAGAACCTCCCAAGCAGCCAGTGTCTCCGCCACCCGTTTTTGAGCTGTGTCACTAGGCTTTATGCCCGCAAACCGTCCTTGACAGGCTAGTCGAAAATTCGGTATAATCATTACGAATTTATGGCCTGTGATGTTGAAGAAAGGGACAGCGTGAACCATGCTCAGTCTATCTAAACGCGCCGATTATGCGCTTCTCGCGTTGTCTCATCTGGCCGCAACTCAGGCCTCGGAACCGGCCCGGCTGGTGAATACCAAAGAGATCGCCGAGCAGTATGAAATCCCTGCCGAGCTTCTGGCGAAGCTGCTTCAGACACTCGCTCGGACGGGGATAGTCGTCTCACACCCTGGGCCGACCGGCGGCTATCGTCTGCTGCGTGCCCCGAGTGCCATTAGTATCGCCGAGATCGTGACCGCGATTGACGGCCCGCTTTCGATCCTGCCCTGCTCCAATGGCCAGGGTATCACCTGCAAGCAGTTTAGCCGCTGCACAATCCGGGACCCACTCGCCGAGATTGAGCGTCGTGTCAAAAGCCTGCTGATGGAGATCACGCTGGCGGATGTCGGTGGGATTAGTCCGGCTCAGGAGGGCAGGCTTCAGGAGGACTGGTCTGCCTTGCCCGATTTCTCGACGCGCAGTTTTGCCGCCGGTCTGCCGATGGGATAGGGCTGATGGGATAAGAATGCTATGCCCCCGATCTATTTAGACAACAATGCGACCACCAAGCCTGACCCGCGAGTCGTGGAAGCCATGCTTCCGTACCTGACCGAGATGTATGGAAACGCGGCCTCGCGCAGCCACGCGTTCGGGTGGTCCGCAGAAGAAGCGGTCGCCAAAGCACGGCGTCAGGCGGCTGCACTGCTGGGCTCAGACCCGCGAGAGATTGTTTGGACTTCCGGCGCGACCGAATCGAACAATTTGGCCCTCAAGGGTGTCATGGAACAGGCGGACCCGGTCAACGGCGGGCATCTGGTGACTGCGGTGACTGAGCACAAGGCGATTCTGGATACTGCCAAGCATCTGGAACACGCAGGGCACCGGGTCACGTATTTAAGTGTAGATTCGCAGGGCCGGATTGATCTGAAAGAACTCGAAGCAGCGCTGACTGAACCGACGAATTTAGTTTCGATCATGATGGGAAGTAATGAGATCGGAACACTTCAGCCCATTGCGGAGATCGGCGCTCTTTGCCGGGCACGTAGCGTTTTGTTCCACACGGATGCGACCCAGAGTATCGGGAAAATGCCGGTCAATGTCGAAACAATGCCGATTGATCTGCTCTCCTTCACAGCGCACAAAATGCACGGCCCGAAAGGTGTCGGTGCTCTTTACGTTCGCCGCCGTGCGCCTCGTGTCCGTTTGACTTCTCAGATGGATGGCGGGGGGCATGAACATGGAATGCGCTCGGGGACTTTGAACGTGCCGGGAATAGTCGGATTTGGAAAAGCCTGTGAAATTTGCCAAAACGAACTC
The DNA here is from genome assembly GCA_050954545.1 of Janthinobacterium lividum. Taxonomy (GTDB): domain Bacteria; phylum Armatimonadota; class Armatimonadia; order Armatimonadales; family Capsulimonadaceae; genus JANXMY01. Next base: position 43,766 of record JBPBQB010000004.1, read on the forward strand.
CTTTCCGAGCAGGCTCGTTTGATTGATCTTCGAGATCGTCTCATTCATGGCATCTTAGATACAATCGACGGCACTCAGCTCAATGGTCATCCGACCGAGCGCCTGCCGCACAATGTCAATATCGCGTTTGAGGGCGTGGAAGGGGATGCACTCCTGACTTCGCTGCCGGAAGTCGCACTGTCTACGGGGTCTGCCTGTTCTTCAGAGTCACTTTCGCCGAGTTATGTGCTGAAGGCAATCGGCCTGAGCGACGCCCTGGCTTATGCTTCTCTGCGCTTCGGTGTATCACGCTTCACGACTGATGAAGAGATTGAATACATTCTAAATAAGCTGCCTGGCGTCGTTGCCAAGCTGCGGGCGCTGTCGCCCAATCGAACACCTTCGCGGGTGCATTAGAATTCTGGTTCATTACTATGAGCGAACCCACTCAAATTTCTGATATTGCTGTCTGCCCAACCTGCAAGCGAAAGCTGCTGACTCAGACCAGCGCACTCTGCAACTGGTGCGGGGCAAAAATAGACAATGATGATTACCAGGCACGAGCCGCGCAGGCTCGGCTGGAACGAGACTCCCAGGAACGCGCCGAGCTTGAAGCGCTCATTCAGGAAGAAGCCCAGCATGGAATTCTGGGCCGCCTGAAGCGTCTCGGCAAGCAGAACAAAACAGCGCCTCCCAAAGAGACCCTGGGCTGATCGACGCAGATCTGATCGAAGAAAGCACCCACTATGCAACAAGACCCGTCCGCAGAGCCCCTGAAAAATATTGTTCTTGAATCTGCGATTTTAGGCCTGAAGATGGCTTTGACCGACGACGAAGGCGTTGAAGCGCGTCGTCGTTTCTTAGACATTCTTCGTGACAGCACCCTTGCTGTCCCAACGATTACTCCGGTCGCGACTGCGCCGGACGGCTCAATTGAACCGGGTGCCGACATCCAGTTAATCATTGCCACTAACCCGGAAGGTATCAGCGGTGTCCCGGCATTCACCCAGCTCGGCGTTCTGCGGGCGACTTTGCCTCAGCTTGAGCATGGCATGTTTTTGTCCGGGACGCAGCTTTGCGGCATCTTAGCGAATAGTGAACACCGACTGTTCATCGATGGCCCCGATCTTCATGCTGAAGTCTCCCCGGAAGAAATGCAGGCTGTCGCTCAGACTGCTGCCATGATGGCTCAGATGCAGCAGCAGGCCGCTGGAGGCAATGCACGCCTTGAAGCGGCTCTCGCCACCCTCCATCAGACAGACATCACCGAGAACCGCGCTGCCGTCGTCCAGGCGTTTTTAGAAGAGTTCAGCCGCGTTCCAATCGCTTCCGATATCGATGAGGATGCCGAGTGTGTCGTTCTCAGTACCGGTGCGCCGGAAAACACGCCGGAAACGCCGCAGGAGCTTGAGCTTTTGACACAGGACGATGCCCTGCTCTGCTTCACGAGTGAAGACGCGATGAAAGTCTGGGACAACGCCGGACGCAATGCCGTTGTCCTGCCTGGCCCAGTCATCGCTCAGCTTGCCGCCCAGGCGGAAGTCCTGCAGCTTATCGTCAATAAAGGCAGTAAAGATCAGCGCCTGCTTCTGATCTCAGGTGACCGTTTAGACGTCGCTTAACAAAACTCGTAGATTTACGATTGCCTTTTGCCTCTGATTCCTCCGACAATAGGCTTACTTCTCTTTTGGAAAGTGAGCCTATTTTCATGAGTTCTTTTGCTCCCTCTGCTGCCTGTACGTCCGCTCGGCGCGTTGCCGCCGTCTGCCGTGGCTCGGAAGCATCACGTATCCAGCAGCATCTAATTTCCATCCTGCCGGATTCAGCACAAGTCGATGTTCTCTGGCTCACCTGGGTGCAGTGGCGGGCGCTTGGGCGTGAAGCAATGAGCCGCGACACGGAATTATCCCCCTGGGTCATCGCTGACCGTTTGCGTCAGCTTCGGGAAGCCGGGATCGCAATCCTATCCTGGTCAGAAGAAACAGATCTGCTTGCCCGTGGCCGTTTTCATGTGGATTAGGTAATACCGCCTATTCATTCCAAGAACGCTGTACCACTAGCCTTGCTTCTAAAGCCTGCTGCTCTAGGTTCTCCCAATTGGCCTCTATGCTGACGCGTCCCGTGTAACCTGCTTCTTTGAGTACAGTAAAATAGCCGCGCAAAAACTCGTAATCATCCGCAATCGGAGCACGTCTTCCCCGACCCGCCACATGGACATGTCTCAGCCAGGGCGCAGCGTCTCGCGTTTCTTCATAGCTCTGCCCGTCGTGGTCGATATGGTACAGGTCACTCAGTACTCCGATTGCCGGATGATTCACTTCCTCTGCCAGCCTCACTGCTTCAGCAACGCTATTGACGCTGTTGCACTCTGAAACATTCAGCGGCTCAACGACCACGACAACGCCATGACGATGGGCAGCATCCCCGCAGGATTTCAGGAACGCCAGCATCTGAGTATGTGCGTCCGATAGGGGCCATTCGTCGGGAATAGCTCTTGCTCCACCACTGCCGAACACGGCTATCTTTCCGCCCAGCATTTCCATTCTCGCGAAGGCTGAATCCAAATAGTGCTCTTGCCGCGTAATATTTGCGTCGGGACCGACGACCTTCAAGTCGCCCGGCAGAAAAAGATTATAAGACTCGGGCTTAAGCAGTGATGCTTCAAACAGCTTCAGCAGCGGCGGCATGACTTCTGTTTCAGGCTTTTCCGGCTGAAGCATTCCGGCGACGGCAGGCTCTATGTAATCGTAGCCCGCAGCCGATACCGTTACCAAGCCCCTCTGTGAAGCGCAAATTCCAATTCTCATTGACTTGTTCTCCCTCATACTTATTTGTCCGCTACATTTAGTATTGGCTCTGGAAAGTATGGCATAGATATAGATAAAAAACTTTGAGATTTCCTTGTCAAATAGCAACAACTGTGCTATAATCGGAAAAAGTGGTATTGGGGCAGAATAAAATGCAGCGATGTTAAATGTACGCCAAAGCTTTCATGAAGAACTCGCGGGTCTTGAACAAGAGCTGCTGCAAATGGGCACCTTGACGGGCGACATGCTCGGCCAAGCTGTTGAAGCAATCCATCAGAATGATGTCGCGCTTGCGGAAATAGTTCTGGCGAAAGACGATCTTGTCGACGAGATGGACCGTAAGATCGAAGCGCAGTGCATTCGCCTTCTCGCGTTGCAACAGCCGATGGCCCGCGATCTGCGTCAGATCGAAAGTGCGCTGAAAGTCACAACGGATTTGGAGCGCATCGGGGACCATGCCGTCGATATTGCCAAGATCGCACGGAAGCTCACCCAGGAGTTTTACTTGAAAGCGCCTCTGGTTGACATCGGACCGCTGGCAAACATGGCTCACACCATGGTGCTGCAAAGCCTGCAAAGCCTGGTCCGGCCCGATTT